>CAYGCI010000001.1:0-30353 GCA_964348355.1 uncultured Nitrosopumilaceae archaeon
AAACGCTTCCTGTTTTTGAAGAACTTTTAATCGCAACTATAGCAGCAGCGTGATCCACTATCCATCCCAGAGAGATGATCCGAAATTAGAAACCGTACAAATTTTTCAAGTAATTTCACAGATACTTGCGTTTTGTTGGCGTTTTGAGCTGATTTATGCAGATTCGTCCACAAATAATCAGAGTCTTCTAATTTCGAATCAACTCTGCCACGCAAGCTGGGATCAACAGCAATATATCAAGTACGTAGGGGACAGTACCCATGAGGTGGAGGTTACCCGTTCTCGTCTTTGCGTTCCTGTTCCTGATAAACCTGTCAGTCAGCCACGGGGCCCCCGACGTGACAGACGGCAAGAGGGCGTTCCTTTACGCGGAGAACCTGGCGCTGAACGGAAGGCTGGGGCTCGCGCTGAACCTACCGTCTGCAGAGACCGAGGTCTTCCCATCCCACAGCATAAGGAGCATGGAAGAGTCGCTGCAGATAGTGGCAGACAGGTCCTACAACATCCTAGAGCCCGAGGGGGCCACCAAGGAGGAGTACATAGAGGAGTTCATGGAGCAAAACAGTGACGAGTTCTACTACCAAGTGCCGCTGGTTCTGCCCGTACTGGCAGCACCCCTGTATGTGGTAGCCGAGGCTGTCGGCGCGGTGCCGATCGAGTTCGTCCCGCTCTACCTGAACTCGGTCATAATCGCCGTCTTTGGGGTGGTACTCCTTGCCATTGGGCGGGAGATGTTCGGCTCGGACAGGATCGGGTTCGTCATGGCCCTTCTGCTTGGCCTTACCACGTTTATGTGGCCGTACGTCTCGAGCATGTTTTCCAGGCCGCTTGCCATCATGCTCCTGTTCCTCGGCCTGTACCTGGTCCTGTACTGCAAGAACAGGCCTGGCATCCTGCTTCCGGTTCTGGCCGGTGCCGCCATCGGGTTCTCATATATAGCACACCCCAACCTGCTCACCCTGGCGCCTGCCGCCGTGGCCTTTGGCGTGTTCCGGCTCAGGAGGAGCAGGAGGCAGATCATCGCCCTCATCCTGGTCTCCATTATAATGATCGGTTTCATGGCACTCCTGAACCAGTACAGGTTCGGCGCCGTCGACGCGTTTGGCTGGTCGACAAAGTCCATACAGCACCATGCCGGCATGGTTGCCGCCGCCAACATTCGTCCAGGCGGGTTTGTAGACCTGCTGATCAGCCCCAGCGACAGCGTGTTCCTGTACATCCCGCTGATAGTGCTACACCCGCTGGGCCTGTACTACATCTACAGGAGGGACAGGGCCCTGGCGCTGCTCCTGGCATATGTCACCGTGGCGACGTACATGGCCACGGCCAACGTGCTTGCGTGGAACACGCTAGGAAACGGCTGGGGGCCCCACCGGTACCTGCTTCCCCTGGTTCCCGGAATAGTAGTCTCTGCAGGGGCCGTAGTCGCAAGGCATTCGCACTCGCTAAAGGCAGCGGTACCGGTGGTAACCCTGGCGTGCGTGGGCTTTTACGCAAACCTGCACGGCGCCCTGGTGTTCTTTCTCTGGTACAGCTCGTACCTGACCAGGGAGCTGGGCGTGGCCGACACGGTCTCGGCAATACGCAGACTCGAGCACTCTGTCATCCCCATAACCCAGAGGATCATAGAGGAGGGATACGTCCACTCGCACACCGGATGCCATGTAACGCCCTACTATTACTGCGAGTACGGAGTCTGGGCCGTGGCCGTTCTTGCCGCGCTGATCGCCCTTTCTGGG
Source organism: uncultured Nitrosopumilaceae archaeon (assembly GCA_964348355.1). Classification (GTDB taxonomy): domain Archaea; phylum Thermoproteota; class Nitrososphaeria; order Nitrososphaerales; family Nitrosopumilaceae; genus JAWVZS01. The sequence continues at coordinate 1,740 of CAYGCI010000001.1, forward strand.
TTCCTCATACTGCGCTTGCTGGAGATCCGGGCTCCGCGGCAGACGGGGCGCGGGGCCGCCGCGTAGTTTTACCCGACTCGTCTGCCTCATCTTCTCCTGATCCTGCCTGGGCCTTTTCACGCAGTGGATCCTCCCCTCGCACTGCTTGATCATCTCCAGCTGGTGCGTCAGCTCGATCTCTGACTTTGCCATCACGTGGGCAAAATTGCCAATTCCGTTTATTCATAAAATCAAGTACGAGGCCACCTCCCCGTGAGCAGTTGCGCACAGGCTTGGCTGCATCTGTGATTTTTACAAGCCCGCAGGCGGACGTGGCCTCATACGATCTGAAAGTAAACCACCCTGACCGCTGATGCGAGGTCGCCTGCCCATGAACCCCAAACCGGAAAACACGACGCATCCGTACTGCATTAGAATGAGGGCTCGTCTATCAGGCATCTGGAAGCAGATCCGGGGACTCGGAGAGCACCTGTCTCTTCATTATCTTCAGGGACTCCTCTGTGCTGAGAAGCCTCAGGCCAAACTCGGCCGCCCTGCTGCAGTCCAGACAGGAAAACGGGGGCCTTTTTGCCTTTTGCCTGAGCTGCGATGAGTCGGCAGGACGGATGAGGCCGGGATCAAAGCCGAACTCCCTTGCAAGCTTTACGCTGAAATCAAACCTGCTCTCGCACGAAGTTCCGGCGACATGAAAGGTTCCGCCGGCCCCCGTACCTGCAAGCCTCAGGGAGGCCTCTGCCAGCGAATCAGCCAGGGTGGCCGTGGCAAACTGGTCAGTCACGATATTGAGCGCCTCGTTGTTATGCAGCCTCGTCAGCAGCCACATTGCAAAATTCATCGGCTTGCCCGAGCTGGAGGCAGTGCCGGACAGCTCCAGCGGGGTCCACCCATAGACCACGCTGGGGCGCACAACCACGTGGGAGGAGCCCTCCAGCATCTTCTCGCCGGACAGCTTGGACTCGCCGTACCTGCTGACAGGTACCGGGACATCGTCTTCAGAATACGGTGAGCTGCTGCCCCCGTTAAACACATAATCCGTCGATATGTGCACTAGTCGGGAGTCGTACCTGTCGCAGTTTTTTTTCATGAATCCGACGGCCTCGCTGTTCACGGAAAACGCCCTAGACGGGTTGTCCTCGCAAAAATCAACGCTGTGCAGCGCAGTCGTGTTTATAACAAGGTCAGGCTCAAACGCAGAGAAGAGATCCCCCAGCGCGGCCTCGTCTGTAACATCTACCTGCCTTGTCTGGCAGCCCTCAATCCGGGTCGGCCTGGCATTGTATGTCCCAAGTACGTCGTATTTCTCGGACGCGATACTTGCTATCTTGTATCCGGTCAGCCCGCTTGCACCGAGAACCAGCAGTTTTTTTGCCATCAGGCCACAACCTCCAATAAAATCAAATCCCTTATTTCAGTCTTCCCAGAAATGCCACACAAAACGGCTCCAGATTCAAGACAGTCCAAACCAGGCGCCTGCAGATCCGCACGCCGTCGTCTGCACCGCCATGAGTCTGGTTACGTCTGGGAAGCAACCCAGAATAGCGCATTCTGACCGAAACGGATCAGGCATGGACGGTCCCAGAGGGCACCTCACGCCTTACCAGAAGGATCAGCTGAGACGTGATGCCACTAACGGCCCCCGCGCATACAGGTACCCCGGGGGCCGTCAGCGACGACATGGCCACATGCGGGCATGCTGCACAGCCCAGGCTTTGGGCACAAAAGACCGGCTGCGTGTCCAGGTATGGTTGTGCAGCAAGCAACCGCTGTATCCCAGTGAAGAACGCAGGTTCATGAAATCCCGGACTGGGCTCAGAGGCACTCCGTGACGTCTTGATCCTTACGAACTTTTGTTTCACGCCATATCTATAGTCAGCATGTGTCAGTGGATGTTTCTTCAGACCGGGTCACTTGAGAATCAGGCCCCTTGTAATGAGATCCCCGGTGCTGCACCTTCTTCTTGATTTTATCCAGACACGTTTTTTGTTCAGATACCGGATGTTTTGAAGAAGCCAGAGTATGCTCTTGAGGACTATCTTGATGTCGGGGTTTTGTGCGGCGCCGGTCTCATATTTGGTGGGGGTGACAGAGGTGGAGCCGCGAAGCGCATAGTCAAGCTTGATTCTCATCTCGCGCAGTCCATAGACTGCCAGAAATCCCAATACTGCCCTAAGGGATGCCGGAAGCTCAAAGTTGGTCACCTTCATGGACAGCTGGTTTTTTGCGCCGTGAAAGGAGATCTCCCCGCCGAGTCTTTTCGTGGTCTGCCCCCCCAGGTGAAAGACTACCGACGAGGGAACGGTATAGTTCTCGTATCCCAGTATGCACAGCCTCCAGCCAAGATCCACGTCCTCAAAGGACAGGAAGAACTTTTCGTCGAATCCGCCCAGCTGCGAAAAGACGTCCTTGCGCATCAGCATGGAGGCGGCCTTGGCGCTGAGCATCCTGCGTGGGCCTGAGATCCTTTCCTTTGAGCTAAAGGAGACGCCAAGACGGTCTATAAAGTCCCCGCTAGAGTCCACGTTGTGATCGGCGTCCAATAGCAGGCTTTGGCACGAGCCCACCCTGTCGTTGTCTTGTGCCGCAGATACCAGCTCGGTAAGAAATCCGGGGGTGGCTATGGTGTCGTTGTTTAGAAACAGGAGGTACTCGCCGCCGGCCTTGGCAGCGCCAAGGTTGTTCGGATACGCAAACCCGAGATTCTTTTCCAGTTCTAGGATTTTTGCCCCGGGATAGTGTTCTCGTACGAGCCGTACGCTGCCGTCCTCTGATCCGTTGTCTACGAGAATTACCTCAAAGTTCGGATACGAGTTGCCGTAGATGCTGTCAAGGCAGCTTTTCAGCAGGTCCTCGCCGTTATAGTTTACTATAATTATGGAGACCAGCGGATTCTCAGACACAGGATGCCTTGGCTTGGGAATCATAAAATGATTTTGAAGGGCTATCTTGAGCTCCTTATGTTGTTTAGGTAAAAGACAAGCAGCCTGTCGGCCTGGCCGGCGGGCAGCACCCTTGATAGGATCCTCAGGCCGGAGCTCATGAGCCTTTTGGAGACCGGCTTGCTGCGCCTGAAATGTGCCAGCGCGTCCGCATACCGGAGCTGCTCCTCGGGGGCCAGCCTTTGGAGGATGTCGAGGCGTACCTGCTCCGTGTGCAGCAGCGAGTCAAGCACCCGCTGCCGGGACAGCTGCTGCGGGTGAATCCTGTACTTTAGCAGCGGCCTGCCAACCAGGCAGAATCTCATCCGGTGGATCAATCCGGCCTCCAGGAAGAGTGCATAGTCGACGGATACGGGATCGGCCGGCCGGGGGATGCCGCATCCCCTTTCAAAGAGTCTGCCGGGGATCAGGCTTGTGTTGACGTTGATCTGCTGCCCGTCAAGCAGTCTTACATTGAAATCAAAGCTGTTCAGGCGGTTATAGTCGGTCTCAGAAAAGCTCCGCAGGAATCTGCCGCCGGCATCAATCATGTCCCAGTTTGAGTACACAATATAGTCGTCGCCCAGCTCGCAGGACTTGGCCGCAAGCTCCTCGATCATGCGGGGATGCATGATGTCGTCCGGGGAGAACCACTTGAACCAGTTTCCCCGCATCCTCTCAACGCCCGCCTGCAGGGCGGCGGCCAGGCCCCTGTTCTCCTGGTCAACTATCGTAATTCTGCCCGAAAAGGCCTTCAGGATGTCCAGCGACCCGTCCCTAGAGCCGTCATTAACTGCTATTACTTCCATATCACCATAGGTCTGATCCAAGACGGATGACAGCGACTCGGAGAGGAACTTTTCAGAGTTGTACACGGGGAGGACGACTGAGACGGTCTTGTTGCGGGCCATTGCTGTATTGGGAAAAAATGAATGTTATAATTCTAGCCTAGCTTTGACTTTATGTAGCTGATCGAGGGAACAGGTGAGGGATCCACGCCCTCCAGAACGGCCTTGTAGATGGAGCAATAGTCAAGCAGGTAGACAAGGCACATCATCTTTGTCAGTATGTTGCCCCGCTCGGAGAGCACCTCCCGGTAACGAATCCGGTTTTCTGCAAAGTACTGCTTTAGGACATCCCAGCGCTCCTTCGTGTTTGTGTGATCGTCTGCCCCCCTGATCAGGACGGGCCTGATCCCAGAGTCCCTCTCCCAGGCAACAATCCCGTTGTGGCACATCTCTATGACATCCTCCACAAACGCGTGCGTTTTTGCGTTCTCCTGCAGCGAGCTTTTGAACCTGACTGCCGCGGCATACATGCCATAGGGATAGTAGATTGCGGGGATCTCCGAGATAAAGCCTGCCAGATCCAGCGAGGGGTTGCTCCCGGTCAAGTTAGAGGAGGATATCCTCAGTGAGGTCTCCTCCAGCTTGGAGACGGACTCTAGCACGTCCGATGGGGAGACTGGAAGGCAGGATTCCAGTACGTTCAGTATCGAGTATACGTAGACGGGAAATGACGCCCTCGGGGAGTGAATCATTGGGATTTTTTTGTGAATGATGCCGTTTTGCGTGCAAAAGGATCCTATCTTGTTTCCAGAGGAGAATGCTATCAGCTTGCAGTTTAGCTTGTGGGCGCGCTTGAGAACCGAGAGGGTCTCGACGGTGTTTCCAGAGACGCTGGTGCACACCACGAGGGAGTTACTTGAGACGGTGCTAGGCAGCACGTACCCCTTGACTATACTTACATGAATGCCGGTCTTTGACAGTATTGACCCGAAGAGATCCCCTATTGCGCCCGAGCCGCCCATGCCCGAAAACACGATGTGCTCGATGTCCTCAAAGTCAACCGCACCCAGGTCCCTCTCATAGGCCTCCCTTGCAGACCCCGGCCACTCGTCGTAGGCCCTGTACATTCCAGATCTGTCTATCCCGTCCAAGGCTGACCTGTCCATGCCGGTCAGACCATATGCTGCTCATTTAATCATTGCCAACACGGCTGGAGGGGCTTCAATAACAATTTAAACGGATGACGGGGCCGGATAATTGATGGGTCAAAAAAAGGCTTTCCTGTATGCGGGGTTTTTGTTCTCACTGGCAATAGCCCTCACAAGCTCCGTTCCGATAATATTTCCGGCGTCACTGACGCTGTCAGAGAACATAATCCCGGAGATCTCCCAGACGGGGCCGGACAGGTTTGAGGCCGGGGTCTGGGCGGCGCCGCTAATTGTGACCAATGCTGCCGTCTTTGGCCTGATGCTTTTGCACCTCAGAGGCAAGGTTCCCAGGCTGGCGGGTTTTTTTGCCAGGCTGCTGGGCTTTGAGATATCAAAAAGAACCGCCCTTGCAGTCTTGGCTGTTGTTCTCGGCATATACGTCTCACTGTCGGCAGGGGAGCTTGCGACGGAGGACGAGTGGGAGGACTGGGAAAACCTGAAAAGAACGCTGGAGGTATGGACGCCGGACTCCGTATCATACGGGTACGAGCCGCACGTGACATACGCGCTGACGGTGGCATCGATGAGGGCCTTTGGAAACTATGCGGTGATTCCGTTCATGGCGTCAATACTGCTGGTGATCCTGACATACCTGTTCACGGTTCAGCTGACGCAAAAGCGGTTTGCCGGGGTCGTATCAAGCGTCATCCTGCTTCAGAGCAACGTGTTTTTGTCGTACGACACGTCGGCAACGTACACGAACTTTTGGGTTCTGCTTTACGTGGCGTCGCTGTATCTGGCCAAGCGGAAGTGGTTCCTCTCGCCTGCATCATTCGTTCTCTCGATTCCGGCCAAGGCGCTTACTGCAATGTTTGCGCCCATGTCGGTCTACTATTACCTGCAGGCAGACATTGCAAGATCCAGCAAGATCATGCTTGTCGGAATCGTCGCAGCGGTGATAATTGCAGGGATGGTCCTGGCATCGTCCGGACCGTCTGCAGGTGGGCAGGTGGGCGAGGCGTTTGATGCATCGGAGTTCTGGATGGGGTTCTCCTCGCTTGCCAACCAGCTGAGATGGGACGGCATCGTACTGCTGTTTCTGATTCCGCTAATAGTGGGGCTGTTCATGTCCTCGATGCGCGGGGTGAGGCACGCAGACACGATCATGGTCATCATTGCCGGGATGCTGCTCATAGCCCCCCTGCTGACGGGATTCAGCACGCAGACAAACCAGCCCTACAGGTTCGTTCCCCTGGTCGTATTTTTTGCCATAGGGGTGGGCGTGCTGCTGTCAGGAATCCCTACACCGAGCGGACAAAGGTCCAGATAGACTCCAAGGTGTCGCCGGGGGATACCGGGTACCCGTCATGTGAAAAGCGCGCAATGTGCACGCGCTGGCCGTCGATGCTGTCGTGCAGGTTGGTGCTGGCAATCACGTCATTGTCGGCAAAGGTCTTCTCCTGGGCCCTTCTTATCACCTGGTAGGACTGGCCGTCGATTGAGACGAGTGCGGAGCCGCGGGGGGCCTCAGAATCCAGCAGTGACTGCAGCGCGGGAATGTCAAGGGTGGTAAACTTGCTGGATTCCAGGTATGCGATCAGCACGCCGTCTGAGTTCCTTACTATGGTCTGGACAAGGATGAATATTCCGTCGTCTATGCTGGTCTGATACTGGGCAAATGCGGGGGTGAACGCAAGCAGTGACAGCAGCATCAGGGAGCCGAGTAGCAGCCTCATGGCTTGGTAAGAGGCCGGAATTAATTTAGTTCTTTCCCAGGAGGCCCTTGTACAGGGCGATTGCCTCGGACTCGTCCCTGGGCCCGACCACTACTGCCGAGCCCCTCTTCATAAAGCTCACAGAATAGTCGTCGTTGCGCACAGACAGGCCCAGCTCGCCCCGGTTGTCAACGGCAAGTCCCCGGGATTGTGCAGCAGCTGTGATGCCGGCAACGTCAATGTCAAGGGCGCTCGTCGGGGTAATCGAAAACGTGCGCTTGCCGCGGTTGCGTCCGCATAGCTCCTCCAGGATCAGCTCCTCCCTCGGGGCGTCCTCGGCCTCTCCGGAGCCGCATACGGGGCACTCTTCTGCCCTGAAGGTCCTTGTACTTGAAAAGTCCATGCTCTCCAGGTCTATGTGCAGGATTCTCCCAGACAGGGCTGGCTTTTTGCCGAGAATTGCCTTTACTGCCTCTGCAACCTCGATTCCCCCCACAATCGACAGGATTGCGGGATGGACGCCCTCTATGCTGCATGTGGGCATCGAGTCCTCGTCCAGCGCGGGGAACATGCAGTGATAGCACGCGCTCTCCCCGGGCAGTACGGTAAATGCCTGGCCGGAGACCCCCACTGCGGCCCCCGTGACGAAGGGAATTCCAAGCTTGACGCACGCCTTGTTTAGCGCATACCTGGCATTGACGCTGTCCAGTGCATCGACTACCACATCGCATCCCTCTATGACCTCCGGTGCGGTATAGTCGTTGACCGAGATTGCCAGTGCCTCGACTGTGCACCCCGGGTTTAGTTTCCTGAGCTTCTTGGAGGCCGCCTCCACCTTTACTGCCCCGACGTCGTCCTCGTCAAACATCGTCTGCCTGTGCAGGTTTGACAGCTCAACGACATCCCTGTCTACGATACGCAGCGTGCCGACGCCCATGGCGGCAAGTCTTGACGCAGCGGGATTGCCGAGTCCGCCCGCACCTACAACGCACACCCTGGAGTTTTTGAGCTTGAGCTGTCCCTCGTATCCGATTTCCTCGAGCATCACCTGGCGCGAGAACCGGTCCAGCTCCCTGCTGGAGAGCTCCTGCGAGCCGCCGGCCACTGCCGGAAGGATGTAGACCTCATCGCCGTCCTTGAGCTCGATGTCCATGCCGCCCGAAAACCTCGCGTTTTTGCCGTTGACGTAGACGTTGATTAGCGAGCGGGGCCTGCCGTCTGCCTCAAGAACCCTGCGCCTAAAGTCATCGCCCATCGCCTCGGAGATCTTTGCAAACGCATCCTGCAGCGAGTCTGCAGAAAGGCCGGTTTTTTTCTCTCCGCCGCCCCGGTTCAGGACAGAGGGAATCGTAAACGTGATGCTTGCCATCTTATTTTACCACCGCCGCAATCCTTGCAGCGTCTGCCTGCATTGTCTCGGGCTTTTGCAGCACCTGCATCAATGATTCAGTTGCCTTGAGCCCGTTGCCGGTCACATAGCAGACTATTTTGTCGTTTTTGTCGATCTTGCCCTCCTCTGCCATTTTCTGCAGGACGGAGACCGAAACGCCGCCGGCAGGCTCGGTAAATATGCCCTCGGTCCGGGCCAGGAGCAGTATGGCGTCTAGAATCTCCCGGTCATCTGCCTCCTCTGCAAACCCGTTGTACTGCTGCAGCCTTTTGAGCACGTACCTGCCGTCCCCGGGATCGCCTATTGCCAGGCTCTTGGCCACGGTTTGGGGATGCTCTACGGGGACTATGTCCACATTGTTCTTGAACGCATCGACTATGGGGGCACATCCGTGGGGCTGGGCTGCAATCATGTGCATGCCAGAGACATCCCCAAGCAGCGAGACCTGCTGCAGCTCCTCGAACCCCTTGCAGATGGCATTTAGCATCGCACCGCTTCCGACGGGAACAACCAGCTGATCGGGTACCTGCCAGTCAAGCTGCTCGGCTGCCTCGTAGGCCAGTGTCTTGGAGCCCTCCACATAGTATGAGCGCATGTTGATGTTGACTATGCCGATGCCCTGGCTGTCTCCGATCTGGGCGGCTATCCTGTTTGCATCATCATACGTTCCATCCACTGCGATATAGTTTGCGCCATACGACAGGGCCTGGGCGATCTTTGCCATTTCAATGTCATTTGGGGCAAAGACATGACATGCAAACCCGCCCCTTGCCGCATGTGCCGCAGTTGCAGATGCCAGGTTGCCGGTAGAGGCGCAGCCTACCGAAGGCAGTCCGAACTCTCTTGCCTTGGAGACTGCAACGCCGGCAGGCCTGTCTTTGAAGGAAAATGTCGGGTTTACAGAGTCGTTTTTTATGTACAGGTGGTTCAGTCCCAGCTCCTCCCCAAGCTTGTCTGCCTTTATCAGGGGGGTCATCCCCGCACCGATGCTTACAATGTTGGCCTTGTCGACGACCGGCAGCAGCTCAAAGTAGCGCCAGTATGTCTTTTCCCGGGTTGCAAAGACGTCCCTGGAAATCGCCGGAAGGTCATATTTTACATCTAGCGGGCCAAAGCAGTCATCACAGATGTACTTAAACTCAGAGTCATAGTCTCGCTTGCACTCTCTGCACTGTAATGTGACTCTCATGAAATTTTGCCTCCAAAAATGTACATAAAAAATCCTAATATCAAGTTTAGTAATACTTAATTTTTCAAGTTGAAAAATTTAGCAATATTATACAATTCCAGGGGACATAATGCAACAAACACCGGTGGATCAGTGCAAATTTTTTGCAAAAACGGGGGTTTTGTGAGGATATTTTGATGCATGCTGCCAATCTCCCCGCATCCCCATAAAACGGCTCCAAATTCGAAACATCCCAGATCCTTCTGTACGAGGCCACCTAGCCCATAGCAATCAGGCACGAGTCTAGCAGGGGGGAGCTGCTACAGCTGAGAAAAAAGGATCTTGACACGTCGCTCAAGAGGATCGCTGTCCATGTCCGCTCTGAGGCTCAAGACTGGAAAGTCGGGGGTTGTTTTTTTCAGCAGGGAGGTGACCCCGTTGCTGCTCCGGAGAATAAAAAACCTCGGAGATGATGATCGCGTTTTTTCCTCTGGAACTCTGGACTCCAAGATTGCAGGCCGCAGCTATCATGACATGCTGGTCAGATGCCTTGAAAAGTGCTGACTGGGCAGGAAAAATTCCGCTGGCCGTCACGAGATAACGACTCACAGTTTCAGGGCGTTTTTCTTTAATGAGTGATAAAATCAATACATACGGGTAAGTGTCCAAGTGGCCGCTGAGTATGGATCCATCCCATTTTTTATCATGCGCTGTGCCATTGGCTTCTTTGCGATTTCTCGAAGCTCGTCGGTCCAATACGGGTTTTTGGACACGCCGGGCTTTTCACCGCCATGGTTCTTTACGTTGTCCTGGCTCACGGTATCATTTGGGCTTGTTTACTTATTAATACTTCTCAAGCTCCTCCGTGATCATCTTATCATTTAGATACAGTGGTTCCGCAACCGATATGCGATCCGCAAGGCCGTGCTTCTCAAGCATTGTTCTAGCCTTTTCGACGGCTTTTTCATCAGGATTCATCAAAAGCGTGACTCGTGATATTTTGGGTTTGGAACCGGGTTTTAGGTATACCTCCATGCCGCGTCCAAACGACATGGATTGAAACGCACCGTCCCAGTTCTCGCCGATACGATCTAGCTCATCAATGCCTCCTGTTCACACATGATTTTACAGAGAACATGACGTTGTGCCATTTTTTTGAGTTGACTGAGGTACGGGGGATAGATCCCGAGCAGGTCTGCTAGTCGAGCCTGTGGTGAAAGCAGGCCCTCTTGCCGGTATGGCATGCGGGGCCCGATGGCTCGACCAAGTAGACTATGGCGTCAAGATCACAGTCAGCCAGGATGTCCCTTACCTTCTGGGTGTTTCCCGACTCCTCGCCCTTCATCCAGAGCTTGTTTCTTGAGCGGCTAAAGAACCAGGAGTTTCGGGTTTTCCTGGTCAGCTCCAGGGATTCCTTGTTGGCGTATGCCAGGGTGAGAACCTCCTTGGAGTCTGCGTCCTGGACTATTACGGGCACCAGTCCGCCCCCCTTGGCAAAATCAATCTCGTCTGCAGTCTTGTCCATGGCATGTCATCACAAATTTTCCTTATAATCGTACGGGGATGTTCCTATCCCGAAGGATCTCCTTGACCCGGTTGACCGACCTGCCCTCATAGTGGAAGATTGATGCCGCAAGGGCCGCATCAACGCCTGACTTTTCAAAGACCTCGTACATGTCCTCGGGCCTGCCGCACCCGCCAGACGCAATGACGGGCACAGATACTGCATCTACTATTTCCTTGGTAAGCAGTATGTCATATCCGTCCCGGGTACCATCCCTGTCAATGCTAGTCAGCAGGACCTCCCCGGCGCCAAGCTCTGTTGCCTTTTTTGCCCACTGTATCGCATCAAGGCCCGTACCCTGCCTTCCCCCATAGATGAAGACCTCGAACCAGAGCTTTTTCCCGTTCTCCTCAAACATTGTCTTGCCGGGGTCTTCTGAATAGTTTCGTTTTGCGTCTATTGCCACCACAACGCACTGCTTTCCAAACACGGCCATAAGCTCAGCCAGCAGCTCTGGGTTTCTTACGGCGCCGGTGTTCACCCCCACCTTATCGGCACCGCTGAGCAGGATACTCCGCGCATCCTCCATGCTGCCAACCCCCCCGCCAACGGTAAACGGGATGTCAATTACCTGGGCAACGCTGGATACCAGCTCCCTGATTGTCTTCCGTCTTTGTTGGGATGCCGTGATATCCAAAAAGACAAGCTCGTCGGCTCCGTCCCTGCTGTACTTGGCTGCAAGCTCCACCGGATCCCCGGCGTCCCTGATTGACTCAAAGTTTAGTCCCTTGACAACGCGTCCGTCATCCACGTCCAAGCAGGGAATGATCCTTCTAGTCAGCAAGCCGTTTTGCCTCCCCGATTGAGACCCTGCCCTCATACAGCGCCTTGCCCAAAATCACCGCAGAGGCGTTCTTTGCCCGCACTCTGGACACGTCGCCGATGCTTGAGATTCCCCCGCTTGCAATTATGTTTGCGTTTGATACGGCGCAGGCCTGCTCAAGAAACTCCAGGTCTGGCCCCTCCATGGTGCCATCCCTGCCCACGTCTGTGAGTAGGAACTCCGTAAAGCCCATGCCTGCAAACTCGCTTATCGCACCAAGCAGCGGCGTCTTTGTGCTCTGCTGCCACCCATGCGTGACGATATATCCGCCGGCGTGGTCTACTGAGACTACAATCTTTGAGAACCCGTGTCTTCTGGCGATGCCTTGCAGCAGTTCTGTGTCCTCGAAGGCCAGGGTGCCGACAACGACCCGGGCCGCAAAGGAGGCCGCCCGGGCGACGGTCTGCTCGTCGCGCAGGCCGCCTGCCACCTCGACTGGAACAGACAGCTCCCCTGCGACTTTTTCAATCAGATCCAGATTGTTCCCCGTCCCTATTGTCGCATCCAGATCCACGATATGCAGCATGTCCGCGCCCTCATCCTGCCACTTTTTGGCAATATGCACGGGATCATCGCTGTATACCGTCTTCTGGCCTGGATCGCCCCTGTAGAGTCTGACTACCTTCCCGTCCATTATGTCAACTGCGGGAATTATCTTCATCTGGAGCACTCCCTCAAAAAGTTCCCCAGCATCAGGGCGCCGGCATCGCCTGACTTTTCAGGATGAAACTGGGTTCCAAAATAGTTGCCCTTTTGGACTATTGCCGGGATCCTGATGTCATAGTCGGACTCGGCGACTATGACGTCAGGCGCTGCGGGGTTTGCCCTGTACGAGTGTACAAAGTAGACCCAGGATCCGTCATCTACGCCCTCAAGGATCCTGCTTTCCCGCCTTATCTCAAGTGCGTTCCATCCCATGTGCGGAACCTTCAGGGTGTCAGGCAGGACAACGACGTCGCCGCCTATGATGCCAAGGCCTTTTTCCTGCCCCTCCTGGCTTTTCTCAAAGAACATCTCCATGCCAAGGCATATGCCAAAGACAGGCGTGTCCCCGACGGCCTGCAGAAAGTCCGCAGGATCCCGGCCGATGCTCCGCATGGCAGGATCAAAGTTTCCAACCCCGGGCAGGAAGATCCCGTCATATCCGGCCAGCCTGTCGACGCTGGTCTGCACTGCAACCGCGGCACCCTGCCTTTCCAGCGCGTTTTTGAGGCTGAAGATGTTTCCGGCCCCATAGTCAAATATTGCAATCCTGCCCATCACATTGCGCCTTTCGTACTGGGAGCTCCCTTTTGCCTTGGATCCTTGGAGCATGCGATCCTAAGCGCCACTGCCAGGGACTTTATTGCGGACTCGACCTTGTGGTGATCGTTGTCCCCATACCGTACGGTAAGGTGGACGCAGCTGTTCAGGTTCTGCAGCAGTGACTTGAAAAAGTGCTCAAGATCCTCCCTTGAGACATCCTCAATCCTTGTTCTCTTTACAGACAGTGTTAACTTGTAAAACGGCCTCCTCACCAGGTCGACTGACGCCTCTGCCAGTGACTCGTCCATCGGGACGGACGCGTGGCCGAACCGGGTAATCCCGGCCCTGTCCCCTAGCGCCTCATCGATTGCGCTTCCCAGAGTGATTGCGGTGTCCTCCACCAGGTGGTGCACGATGTTGTCCTTTGACCTGGCCTCCACGGCAAGGTCCAGCATCGCGTGCTTTCCAAGCGCGACTACCAGGTGGTCGACAAAGTTTACGCCGGTGGATGCGCTGGTTTTTCCGGTACCGTCGATGCAGGCAGATACGCAGACGCTGGTCTCCTTTGTTTCACGCTTGATTTTGCTTGTCCGCCTTTTCATCGTATCACCCGGGAATACTGGTATTTCCTCAGACTAAATTTAATACCTTCGGAATGTCGTCTATGGACCCCAGGATCATCTCCGCGCCCGAGTCCTCAAATAGCCTGCGCCTGCCGTCGGGATCCGTGCTTGTGCCCACAATGGCGCAAAAGGCGGCGGGACTGCCTGCCCGGGTCGCATCCCTTGCCATCATATAGTCCTCCATCGAGTCTCCCACATATAGGCAGTTTTTCGACCCCATCGCCCTGATGGCACGGATCAGTGTTGCGGGGTTCGGCTTTGCCAGCTCCCTTGGCTCGTCCTCCAAGAATGCCGAGTTTTTCACATCAAAATAGCCAAGCATGTCCCCGAGGGTGTGGCGGATTGAGGCCAGCCCGCGTCCCGTAACCACTGCCATTTTTTCCCCAAACCCCCCTTGGAGCGTCTGCAGCAGCGATTCGGACAGGATTACCCTGTCATGTGAGATCATCCCCTGCCCCGAAAACCTCGAGGGCCTTCCAAACAGCCTTTCGTACAGCTGCGGCCCAAAGAAGATTTGGTCAAACACGGAATACACGGGATTGTTGTGCCTGTCCCCCAGGGAGCCCAGCCCTGACGACATGTCGGAGATGTTGCAGACAGACTCCAGGTAGGACCTGACCGAGCGGACCCCCGTCCTGTCTGCCTTTGAGATCACCTCGTAGACGAACTCCGACGGGTCCCTGCCCAGCTTGTCGGCGGCATAGACGGACAGTATTGCGGCATATGTCAGGTCAACCTCGTCGTTGAATCCGCCCGATGCCTTGAACCCGTCGATTATCCCGTGATCAATTTCTATAGAGTCGATTCCGGCAAGCTCCCTGAGCATGTAGCTGCATGTCATGTCTATCGTCTTGTCATAGGATTTCGTGATGTCGACGAGCACGCCGTCGCAGTCAAAGACTATCGAGTCAAACCTTTGGCCGCTCAATTCCCTTATCCCAAGAGGTCGCGTATTGCCAGGAGGAATCTGGAGTTCATCTCCTTTGTTCCGACCGTAACGCGCAGGCATCCCGGATGGGGGCCAATCCTTCCCAGCTTGCGTATGGAGATTCCCTGCTCGGCCAGAGCAGTAAAGACGCGCTTGTATGCGCCCCTTGCGTCAAACAGTACAAAATTAGCCTTGGAGTCAAAGACGGTAAAGGCCTCGTACCTGCGGAGGCTCTCAATGATCCTCCTGCGCTCGGCCTTGATCGTCTCTGCGGCCTCCCTGATCTGGCCTGCCCTGTCCAGCGAGGCGATTCCGGCCTCTATTGCCAGGGTGCTGAGCGGGTACGGATACTGCAGTACACGGTTGAACGCCTCGGCAATCCTCCTGTCTGCAACAAAGTATCCCATGCGCAGTCCCGCAAGACCAAACGCCTTGGAAAACGTCTTGACCGTTATCAGGTTGCCATACTTTTTGGTCAGGGGGACAGTAGAGGAGTCGCCAAACTCGCCATACGCCTCGTCTATGATTACCAGCCCGTCAAACCCCCTGATCAGGGACTCTATCTGGCTCTTTGGGAACTGGAATCCGGTGGGGTTGTTCGGGGAGTCCAGGTACAGGATCTGGCATTTCTTGAGGTTCGCATGGAACTCCTCAATGTCCAGCTTCATATCGGCCGAGAATGGAATCCCGGTGCGGGGGATCGCGTACAGCCTGCACCGCTCCTCGAAGAACCCAAAGGTCGGCTCGGACGTCAGGACCCTGGTCGCCTTTGATGCCAGGTTTGCCAGGAGCAGATCCAGGATTTGATCAGAGCCGCTTCCGACGCCGATCATGCCTTCTGGAACCCTGAGGTGTTTTGACAGCCTTGATGTCAGTCTTTCAACCCCGCCCAGCGGATACTCCCGGACATCGGAGCTTGCCCTGGCATGGGATATCACGTCCTGCTGGAATTTTTTGCCCACTGCAAAGTTCTCATTGGAGTCCAGTTTTAGGATGCCGTCGAGCCGTTCAGGCTTTTTGTATCCGCCCAGCCTGGCGTATGCGTCCAGTTTTTTTTCATACCACGGACTCATTGCAGCCTTCCCCTCACCGCCTCGTAATGGTTTGGCAGCCCCTCTGCCAGGGCAAGGCTCTCCATGGGTTTTGATATCCTCTGCAGGCCCTTCCTGCTGGCCTCCACCCGGGTGAGGAGCTTGACAAAGTCTAGGACGGACAGCGAGCCGCGGGTCTTGCCGAATCCGCTCGTGGGCAGGATGTGGTTTGAGCCCAGCAGATAGTCGCTGGCAGAGGACGGGCTGTTTTTTCCCAGCAGGATCAGGCCCGGATTCCTGATTTTGCGCCATTTTTTGGTGTTTTTGCTGATAATCTCCAGGTGCTCAGGCGCCAGCTCGTTTGCGATGTCGATGATTCCTGCGGCCTTGCAGACGGCAATGAACCCGTTTGATTCCAGGCTCTTCCTTACGATTTTAGAGCGCGGTATGTCCCTGATCCTAGAGTCCACGTCGGACTGGATTTTTCTGGCAATCGTACCAGACGTGGTCAGTGCATAGCAGAGCGTGTCCGGGGAGTGCTCTGCCTGTGAGATCAGATCCAGTGCAGCAAGCCCGGCATCCTCTGCCGAGTCAATGACGATCCCGAGCTCGGTGGGCCCCGCCACCATGTCGACTGCGGTGGTATCGCTGACAAGATGCTTTGCCAGGGTCACAAATGCCCCGCCGGGCCCCACTATCTTGTCCACCCTTGCAATGGATCGCGTCCCACATGAGAGGGCTGCGATGGACTGCGCGCCTCCGGTCTTGTAGATCTCAGTCGCGCCGCAGACGTCGGCTGCCACGACAGTCAGCGGGTCGATGTTTCCAGACGAGTCCGGGGGGGAGACCACCACTATCCGCCTTACCCCCGCGACCTTTGCGGGTACTATGGACATTACGGCAGAGCTGGGATACCGCGCGGCCCCGCCGGGCACATAGCACCCGACGCTGTCTATCGGAACAAACGACTTTGATATTCTTGTGCCGCCTGATCTTATCGTTACGTCCTTGAGCTGGCGTCTTACCGCAGATTCTGCCTTTGCCAGCCTTGACCTTGCAAGTCGGATTGCAGAGATGTCCCCGGGCGAGACCTCAGAGTATGCGCCGGCAATCTCACGCCTTGAGACCCTCAGTGATGAGATTCTGCTTGCGCCGAACCTTTTCTCGTACTTTCTGAGTGCGGCATCGCCGTTTCTCTGCACGTCCCTCAAGATGGCCCCCACGATCCTCTGGTTTTTCGGGTGGTTTTTTGTGCCCAGTCTCTTTAGAAACTGCCCCGCGTTACTGACCGAAATAATTTTCATCAATTTTCCTCATCACGCTTGATCTCCTCAAGCTCCAGGATTTGTCGCGGCTCGTGCACCACCAGCCCCTGGGCAATCCTTCGCAGCTTTGGAATTATCTTGTGAAACTCTGACTTTTTGATTATGGTATTGACCCCGTACCAGCCGTCCTCGCTTAGCGGACTGACCGTCGGCTTTTTCAGCGAGGGTATCTGCCTGAGCAGCCTTGGCAGGTTGCCCTCCTCCACGTTCAGGTAGACGTGGAGGTATTTCTTGCCGTGTACTGCGCCCCTCATAAGCGTGACAATGTCGAAGATCTTTTCCCGCTTTGCCTTGTCCTTGAGGGACTCTTTGTTTACGATCAGGTGTGCAGTGGAGGCCAGAACCTCGTCTACAATTTTGAGCTTGTTTTGCTTTAGCGTGGTTCCGGTCTCGGTCACATCCATTATGGCATCCACATCCTCCGGAGGCTTGGCCTCGGTAGCGCCAAATGACAGGTGGATCTGAACTGACTTGTTGGTCCCTATGCGCAGCCAAGGGGTGACAATCTGCGGATCCCTGCCTCCAAAGTGTTTTTTGTAGGATGGGCAGCCCTTGATGAATCGGGATGCAGTCGTAAGATATTCCGAGGAGATTCTCAGCGTCTTTTTCCTTTTGGCATAGTCGGCAATCATCGCATCAAGGTTCTTGTACCTGTAGCTGTCCGGAAACGCAACGACCAGCCTAATCCTTCCATACTCCAGATCCAAGATTGGATCGACATCGGACTTTGTCTCCCCCACCCAGTCCTTGCCGGTAATCCCCACATCGTACAGCCCCTCGCTGACCAGAATTGGAATCTCCTGAGGCCTCAGCATCTTTACTATAATCTTTGGATCATCAAGGTACACCCTGTATGTCCTGCTCTTGCGGTTTACCTTGGTCCATGCCCTCTCCAGGAGCCTGAACGTGGCATCCTCCAGGCTTCCCTTTGGAATCGCAAACCTCACCTCGGACATGGTATCTCATTGCAGTCCGTCTATATAATAACGTCATTGATTTTGGCCAAGCAGCTCCCTTGCCCTGTTTACAGAGATGTCCCCCTCCTCGATCATCTGAGAAACTATCCCGTCAATCTGCTCGGTGGCCGCACCCGCAGCCGAGGCCAGGTTTCTGGCGTGGAGCCTCATGTGGCCCCTCTGTATTCCGTCAGTTGCCAGCGCCCTCATGGCACTAAAGTTCTGGGCCAGGCCTGCCGCGGCGATCACACATGCCAACTCCCTGGCAGACCCGACGCCCAGGATTTTGGCGCAAATCTTTGCAACAGGATGCACGTTGATTATTCCGCCGACGACCCCCACCGAGAGCGGAATCTCCAAGGTTCCCACCAGGTTGCCATCGTGGTCTTTTGTCCACTCAGACAGCGAGCGGTATTGTCCCGAGCGTGCAGCGTATGCGTTGGCCGCGGCCTCTATCGCACGGCTGTCCTGTCCCGTGGCATTTGCCACTGCAATGATCCCGTTCATTATTCCCTTGTTGTGGGTTACCGCCCTGTATACGTCATGCTTTGCAAACTGGTATGCATGAACCATGTTGTCCACGACCTCCCTGCCTCCTGCAGATTCTTGTCCAAAGGTCGCAGTGGCCCTTGCCATGCGTCTCGTAGAATAGTTGGACAGTATCCTGAGAAGGGCCTTGCCCCCGGTCAGCTTTTCAATTAGCGGTGCGACCCCCTCGCACATGGTATTAGTCACGTTTGCGCCCATTGCGTCGCCCACGTCGATTAGCAGCTCGACGATCAGCATCGGATCAAGATCGGTGTCGATTTTTTTGCACGCAATCTCTTTTGCCCCCCTCCCCATCCTTGACAGGGTGCTGCTCTTTGAGTTCGCCGTCTCAAGGATTTGGGCGGTATTTGCCCTGATTTTTGATACTGCATCATCAATATCGGCGCCCAAGACCTGAATCTGTCCTATGCTGTAAGACTCGTCTGCAGTTGCCCTGAAGCCGCCCTTGGGCCTTGCAAGCTTTGCGGCCTTGGAGGCCGCTGCAATTACCGAGGGCTCCTCGATTACCATGGGCACAAGATAGTCCCTGCCGTTGATTTTGAAGTTGGTGGCCACGCCCAGGGGAAGTGAAAACGTTCCTAGCGCGTTCTCAACCATCGTGTCTGCCCTCTCAAAGGTTATCCCCCCGTCCGGCATCTCCATGGATCGGATGTCGTCCTCAGACAGACCGGCAAAATTTTTGACTGCCTCCAGCCTCTCCTTCCTGGTCTTCTCAAAGAACTTGGGGATTGATGAATCCGTCATTTTACCGCACTATCCTCAACAGTCTGTCATCATCATCTGCCGGAAAACCTTTTCCATCCGTGTTTGAGGTCAGGATATAGAGGCTCCCGTCAGGGGCCTGTGCAACATCGCGAATGCGTCCCGTTCCGCTGAGAATAATGTCCTGTGTCTGAAGGCTTGGGTTTTCAAGATCGACGACGTAGAGGTTTGATGCTCGAAGTGCAGTCATGACTAGCTTTCCCTTAAAATCAAGCAAGTCGCCGTCATAAACTATAATTCCTCCCGGCTCTATTGCGGGATCATAGCAGAGGATAGAGTCCTCATACCCCCCGCCGGCGCATTCCTGTTCAGGCCAGCCATAGTTTCTGCCCGGGAGCACCAGGTTGATTTCATCGCTCTTTGTCGGCCCCATGTCAGTCATGTAAAAATTGCCTGCCGCATCCCACGCCATACCCTGCGGATTCCTAAACCCTAGGGCATATACTGCAGAGTCATGAATCGGATTTGTCTCAGGGATGGTTCCGTCATCGTTTAGTCTTAGAATTTTTCCTGCCAGTGAGTTTGGATCCTGCGGCATGTGAGACGAGTCAGAGACGGATCCCGTGGCAACATAGAGCTTCCCGTCGGGTCCAAACTTGATTATCCCCCCATTGCTAAACTGAGAGCCGGGAATTTTGTCTACAATGGTCTCTGCCTTAACTAGTCGATTGTCGGCTTCTGTGACCCTGGTTACTTTGTTCCAAAGCGAGCCGTCCTCCACATAGGTATGGTAGACATACAGGTGATGATTGTCCTCAAAGTCAGGATGCGTCTGAATGCCCAACAGGCCGCCATCAAAGACGTCGGGGACCCTAAATGTGGCAAGGGGCTTTTCTAGCAGCGATTCATCCTCCAAGACCCTAATTCGTCCGGGCTTTTCTGTCAGGAAAACCCTGTCATCGCCAAAGGCCAACGCCTGTGGGTTTTCCAGATGTGCTGCCAATACCTCCACCGACTCGTTTCCCTGGCCTGTTGTGGCAGGATCAGGAAGCGGGGGGGGTGCGCCCGGGGAGCTCATTATTACGACTGCGGCAGCTACTGCTGCAGCAATGCCCATGATGCGAAGTTTTTTATCCACAAAGTCGGTTTTGACGAATCATATTAATTACTTTCAAGAATTTGATAACTCGTATATACTGCCCAGATGGATTGTTGATCCAGCGGGGTGGGGAAGTCAGACGCTTTTGGGCAAAGTCATCCCGGCGGGCTCATAACCCGCAAATCAGTAGTTCAAATCTACTCCCCGCTACTTTTCTAATAGGATGCAAACCAGGGGATCGATTCGTCAAAACTGATCTTGTTTGGTTTGTTCTGTCGCTGTACGGGCCGTGTCAGATGGCGGTGGGCCGAGACGACCGGGATGTACTGCTTTTTCTTCAAGTCCCGTGAAATCCTTTTTGTGGTTTTTTTGGCAGCATACGTACTGCACCTAGAGCAGGAGAATCCCTGGTTTCTGCCCTTTGACTTCATATTTTTGCCACACTTTTTGCAGGATGGGTTTGAAATGGCTTGTTTGGCAGACAGTCCTCGTACTTCAATGAACTCGACGTTGACTATGCGGGGATAACTGCGGGTGGATTTTCTGACACCGCCCCCAATGCGAACTTTGTCACCTGTGATTAGCTCCATGGCAATCGGGGAAAGTCCGGTTGGCTTGTAGACGGCACATTTTACATCAACGTCTCTGGAATTCAGCGAAAAGGCAGCATGTCCCCCGGGATGCATGATGGGACGTCTTGAAATCGTTCCGTCCACAATCCCAGAGGTGTACGGATCTAGCCTGTGTACATCAATTTTGTTTTTCAGATGATCGCCGGTACCCTGGTTTGACCTGAAGATCATATGGCCGTCAAGCTCTTCATCAAACTCAATGGCTTTAGATGCCTTCCATACAGACAGAGGACTTTCCCCACGCAGGCCGTAAAAAACCGGATCAGGGCCGTGAGGCGCCATCAGGATTTTTTTCTTTTTTGTATCATAGCTGCTAAAGGTCTGGGGATTTGCACTCTGCATTTTTTGCACGCTGCGAGCAGAAATCTCACGCCTTTTGCCAAACATGGACTTTTTTCTATAGCTTAGAAGCTCCACGGTGGAATCGTTGAACTGATAGCCGATTGCGCCGATTGCGCCGACTAGTCCCTGCCCGTTTCCCAAGTGAAACGTATCAAGGCTGCGTTTGGCCGCAAATTTTTTTGCGTCGCCGCGGCGGATCAGGCGCCACAGGGCAGCCTCGCTGAAATCCCGGAACTCGGATGGGATCTCCGGATTTTCATAAAATACCAGCCCGGGGTTTGCCCCATGCCCCGTGTCCGAATACCTCCTGACTAGCGCGGTGATTTTAGCCTTGATCCGTGCGGGATTTTTTGTCCTGACCTTCAGGGAGACGGCGCCGTTGCCGCGGGTCTTCCACGGAATGTTCGGATTAAGGCGTACAAGCCGGGGATAGTCCAGGAACTCGGCATCCTTTTGTATTGCATCCACGGCCTTGTAGGCAAGGTATGTAGTACACATTCCGCTTGGCGAGTCGGTGTCGTCAAATCCAATGCTGAGGATGCAGCCGCCCTTCAATGGATTGGGTGGAATTGCGACACATTTGTGGCTTTTCACCGAGTTATGCTAGGTTGCGGGGCAGGGATTAGTATCTAGCTGAGATAACCGCCCATCTCGGATATCTTGATCTCGCCTTTGCTCAGCATGACGCGTATGGATTTCTGCATCTCGTCTATGGTCTTGTACAGGCAGTTTGCAGTTGCCTTTTTGAACCCGCATCACTGCCCCTCTATCGAGCTCAGCTCCGGCGTGTACGGCGGCAGGAGCCTTAGCACCACACCGCCCTTCCACCCTGCCAGCGCTTCCTTGGCCAGTGCGGCCCCGTGGTACGATGCGTCGTCTACAAACAGCAGCACCCTGGGAAGCTTGGCGGATGTGTACCGGTCGGCCGTGTCGTAAAAGCGGAGGTCAAGGCTGTTCTTTGAGAGGGCCCCGATCGAATGGAACCCCTTCTTGATGTGGGCGATGGCCGCCGGCCCGGTCCACGTCGCGGCAAGCCGCAGCTGCGCGGGCCCGCAGTCAGGTCTGTGCGCAGCTGCTCAAGATGTCCCGAGTCAAGCTTGAACAGGGCGCCGTGCTCTATGTCGAACCTGCCCGGCAGGCCGTGCTTGTATGCGCGCACCGGCCGGTGCCTGACGGTTCCATACGGCCCGCCCAGTATCTCGGCAATCTGGCATATGCACATCCTGCACTGCCATGGGTCGGTCACATCTGGAATGACTGACCTCCCGAGATTGGTTTAAATTAAAACCCGAAGGCCTTGATCTAAAATTGATAGTAATAGACGAGGGGCGGATGTTTGAGATCATTGCAGAGAAAAAACCCGCATCGGTGGCACTGAACGGTCCGGATGGAATGATCCCACAGGTCCAGCAAGCGGCCCAAAGCATCATGAGGCGGTTTGGAATTCCGGCATACGTCCTGGCAGATACAACGTGGGGAACGTGTGATCTGAATACAAACGGGGCAAGGGTTCTCGCTGCCGGGATTTTATTCAACATAGGCCACACCATCAATACCGAGGTGTACGAGGAGGGCGTATACCTGATTGACGCCTTTGACGACGTCGCCTTTGACGTGGTTGCACAAAAATGCGCATCTAGGCTGAAGGGAAAGACCATTTCGCTGCTAACCGACAGCCAGCACCTGCACGAGATAGACAGGGTCAGGGGAATCTTTGAGGAAAACGGCGTCGCGGTGAAGATCGGTGCCGGAAGGGGGCAGCTAAACGACGGCCAGGTGTTTGGCTGCGAGTTTTATCCCGCAGTGGAGAACATGGAGGCTGCAGATGCAAACGTGTTTCTGGGGCAGAGCAACTTTCACGCGTCCGGAGTCGCGCTTGCCACAAACAGGCCCACATATGTCTTGGATCCGTACTTTAATGAGGTGAGGGAGATCACCGAGTTTGCGCAAAAGCTTCAGAAAAAGGCGACGCTTGCAGTATACAAGGCAGCCGAGGCCCAGACGTTCGGGGTGATTGTAGGGCTCAAGGAGGGCCAGCTCTCAAAGACTGCGGGATTAAAGTTCAAAAGGGAGCTTGAAAGGGAGGGAAAGACGGTTCACTTGTTTGCCCTGACAGACATTACAAACGAGAGGCTCCAGAACCTGAAGGGAATCGATGCCTTTATCCAGGTCGCATGCCCGAGGATCTCTACGGACAACCGGTTTGACAAGCCGCTGCTCTCCACGCCACAGGCAAACGCATTGCTCAAGGTGCTGCGAAAGGAGCCCGTTGAGGGCTATCTGCAGACTCCGCACTGGCTTTAAGGGCCGTTTACCAGCCTGAAAAACCTCTCATCTGCATATACCGGCCCAAAGGAGGCCTCGGTCCTTGCCTTGCCTTGAAACCTTTTGCCAAGCGAAATCGATTTCTCAAGTAGGTCCAGCGCCTCGTCAAGCCTCTCCAGTCTTGCAAGACAGCATGACTTGTCAAACAGGACGTCCCCGTTGTCTGGATAGTCTGCAAGAATCGCATCGCAGCAGTCCAGCGACTCCACATATCGCCCGAGGGAGAACAGCAGCCTTTCCTTGTGGTACAGTGCTATCTTGTAGCCGGGGTTCCCCTCCAAAACAAGATCGCAGTATTTCAGGGCATCCTCAGGCCTTTTGAGCTTTCTCAGGGAGGAGATCTTGTTTATCGTCACGGACGTATCGTCCGGATCAGACTCCAAGGCGGCCTCATAGCAGGATATTGCCCCCCGATAGTCGCCGAGCTTGCTCAGGGCATAGCCCTTGTTGTTCAGGGCGCCCACGTGGTCAGGGTGGTCTTGTAAAACCAGATCATAAAACGAGACTGCCTCCCTGAACTTCCTGTCAAGGAACAGCTGGTTTGCCCGGTCCAGCTGCGAGTTGGTCTTGGGATCCGAGGTCATGGCCGCATGACGATCTTTCCAAACAGTCCCTTTCCGGTCAGCATCTTGTTGTGGGCATCCACGGCCCTCTCAAGCGGGTATACGGAGTCAACTATGGCCCTGATTTTTCCCCTGGACATCCAGTACAGTCCCTGCTCAAGCTCCGCCCGGGTTCCCTGCGTTGAGCCTAAAATGTTGATTCCCTTGAAGAAGATATGCCGCAGGTCGGTCGGGGCCTCATATCCGGTCGTTGCACCGGTCGTGACGACGGTGGCGCCGTACTTGAGTAGCTTTAGCTCCTTGTTCCAGTGAGAGCCCCCAATGTGCTCAAAAATCACGTCCAAGCCGGGTACCCCGTCGGACTTTTTTGCCAGATCCTTGGAGATTTTCCACACCTCCCTGTCCCAGTCCTCCTTTCTGTGATCCACTGCATGGTCGGCCCCCAGATCTAGCAGCTGGTCAAGCTTGTCCGGGCTGGCAGTTGCAATGACCGTACAGCCGTACAGCTTTGCAATCTGAATCCCAAAGTTTCCAACCCCCGAGCCCCCGCCCATGATCAAGACGGCTTGTCCCGGCTGGATTTTTGCCCGACCGACCAGCATGTGCCACGAGGTCAGCAGGGTCATCGACGCGGCCGCTGCCTCGTCATAGGAGATGTTTTCGGGGATTTTTACGACGTTTACCTCCGGCAGGTGGGTGGCCTCACAGTACCCTCCCCACAGGGGGCCGGTTTGAAATCCCCAGATGGTTCTTTTTTTGCAGTCAAACTCCCTCCCGCTCGTACACCTACTGCACACCCTGCATGACATGTTTCCGTGAGACACCACCCGGTCTCCGACCCCGACGTTCCTTACGTCCTCTCCCGTTGCAATTACCTCCCCTGCCGCATCGGTTCCAGAAATATGCGGCAGTGGGACTGCCAGAGGCCTTCCGCGCATGCCCCAGATATCGTCATAGTTTAACGCCGCAGCCCTTACGCGAAACACAACCTCGTTGGGTTTGGGGACAGGCTCCGGAATGTCTTTGATCCTCAGGATGCTTGCAAAGTCATTATCCCGGCAGTACTCATCGTAGACTAGGGCCCTCATGAGGGTTGGTGGTGCGGCCTGTTTAATATCGATTTTTAGTCCGGGATCGGGGGTTGCAGGTAGGCTGACCCCGCCGCAAGAGCTTTACCCCCTCCGGAGGTTGCGGCGTGGCGGGCACGGCAATCAGGGCCCCGGCCGGCAGTCCGCCTGAGGGGCAAACCCTTGCGCCAGCCGGGCCCCGTAAACAATTATAATTATCATAACAGGCGGTTTAGCATGTCAAGCACTGCGCTGCCCGGCCAGAAAATTGCCTCGATCGAGGAGTTTGAGGCGGGGGAGAACACCTTTGATGACGGGGACATGGTCCGCGCCGCAGTCGTAGGCACGGTAAACATGGACAAAAAGGAAAGGATTGCCACCGTCACCAAGACGCAAAAGCAGCTGGCCCCAAAGGCTGGGGACATTGTTGTTGGAACCGTGGCAGCAGTAATGTCGTCCATGATTGCAGTGAGCGTGGACTATATCAACGGAGTCAGGACAAAGGCGGGCATAGAGTGCATTTGCTCTACAAGAAACATCAGAAAGAGAACCGTGGCCCTGGTAAACGACATGATCACATTGAAAATCATCAGCCTGAACAACGGAACGCTGCATGCTGCCATGAACGAGTCAGGCCTGGGCGTGCTGTTCACAAAGTGCAGAAAGTGCGGACAGAAGGTCCTCCCGTACAGGGACGCGATAAAATGCAAGGAATGCTCCTGGATTGACGACAGAAAACTTTCCAGTGATTTTGGCAAAGCGATATTTCTGGACTGATCCAAGATGGCCGGCGTTTCGTTCCAGGGCGAGCGAGGGGCATACAGCGAGGCCGCGGCGATCTCATTCTTTGGTGAGGACGTCCGGACCGTTCCATGTACGACGTTTGCAGAGGCCCTAGAGTCCGTCGTGAGCGGCAAGACAGACTATGCGGTCCTGCCGGTAGAAAACTCCATAGAGGGCAGCGTCGGGGAGAGCAACGACCTGCTCTATTCGACCGCCCTTAGCGTGGTCGGCGAAGAGTACCACAGGATAGAGCACTGCCTGATTGGCAGCGGCAGGCTAGGCCAGATCGATACGGTATACTCGCATCCGCAGGCGCTAGGACAGTGCAGGAGGTTCATCCAGTCGCACGGCATCAAGACGGTGCCGACATATGACACGGCGGGCAGTGTCGGGATTGTCAAGGAGATAAACCGGCAAAACGTCGCCTGCATTGCCAGCAAGCAGGCCTCAGACATCCACCAGCTGCCCATAATCGAGAGCAACATAGCAGACAATACTGGCAACTATACGCGGTTTTTGGTCCTGTCGAGAAAAAAGTCAGACGACCCTGGGAACAACAAGACATCGGTGATATTCTCAGTAAAGCACGAAAGGGGAGCCCTGTACAAGATAATGCAGGAATTCCACGAAAGTGGGATCAATCTCACCAAGATTGAGTCAAGGCCGACAAAGTCTACGGCATGGGAGTACAACTTTTATGTAGATTTTGAGGGAAACGAGGGGGATCCCGAGGTATCGCAGACGATGGACAGAATCAGGAGCGAGGCCCTGTTCTTCAAGAGTCTGGGCTCCTACAGGGCAGCAAGGGTCGGCTAGAACCCCCTTGGCTTTCTGACGCTGAATCCGAGACTGAATCCTATGATAATCACGCCCGCAGTAATTACAACAAAGTGGTACGCAAACAGGATTGGATCGGTGGCAACGTTCAGCGTGGCCCTCACATCAAGCACGGTGCTTCCGGTGTTTTGTATCCTGATGTCCGTAATGCCGCTTGCCATGTGCGTCCAGTCCAGCGTCAGCTCGTCCTTGTAGGAGTTCAGTGGAATCTGCAGTCCGTCTGCAGGGCTGGACAGCTCAAGATCGAACTTTTCCCCGGTTATGTACATGTGCTGTGATGAGCCGTCCGGCCCGTTGATGTTATACGGCAGGGACTCTCCGACCTCGATCGTCTCCTCGATGTTCAGGGTCTGGGTGCCAATGGAGGCAACAAGCGCCGCAGCGCCGATTCCTATGATTGCAGCCCCGACAATGATTCCGATTATCGTCCGCCTGGTGAACATGATTGTTTGATTTTCAATGATGCTTAAAAAACTAGTGGAGTTTTGCTGGAAAACGGGGACGCAGGGCCGAGTCTGCTACATCAGCGATACGTCGTGGGGCTGGCTCTCGGCAAACCCGGCGCCTGACATTTTTATAAACTCGGCGTTCTGCTGCATTTGGACAATGGTGCGCGCCCCGCAATAGCTCAGGCCCGAGCGTATGCCGCCGCTCAGCTGCTTTATAATGTCGACTACCGTCCCCTTGTATGGAACCATGGCCTCCACCCCCTCGGCCACATAGTCGTTGAGGTCGTCTTCGAGCGCAGTGATGCCGGTCTCCTTTGACTTTCTGCCGATGGATGCGGCCAGCGACGCCATCCCACGGTAAACCTTGAACCGCTTGCCGTTCTTGGTCAGGACGGTTCCCGGAGACTCGTCTGTGCCCCCAAGCAGGCTTCCAACCATGACGGCCGATGCCCCCGCAGCCAGCGCCTTGGTTGCATCACCGGAGGTTCTCGTACCGCCATCGGAGATTATCGGAACGCCGTTATCACGGCCTACCCTGGCGCACTCGATGACCGCGGTAAGCTGCGGGACGCCCGAGCCGGTAATGACCCGGGTAATGCAGATTGAGCCGGAGCCGACACCGACCTTTACAGCGTCGACTCCCGCCTTTATCAGGTCCTCTGCACCGGCGCCGGTCGCAACATTTCCTGCGATCAGCTCACAGTCGGGGAACGCCCTTTTGATGTTCCTCACGGTGCTGATCGCGTTCTCGCTGTGTCCGTGCGCGATATCCACTACAATGACGTCGGTATTTGCCTCTAGCAGCTGCTCTGCCCTCTCCATAAAGTCGCCCTTGACGCCGACGGCCGCGCCGACAAGCGGCCTGCCCTTTTTGTCCTTTACGGCGGCGGGAAAGTTTTCAATATCGGTAATGTCCTTGCTCGTGATCAGGCCCTTGACGCGGCCCGACTCGTCTACCAGGGGGAGCTTTTCAATCTTGTTCTCGTGCAGGACTGTCTTTGCCTCGTCTAGCCCGATCCCAAACCGTGCCGTGACGACGTCCCTTGTCATCACGTCCCTGATTGACTTTGACATGTCGGTCTCAAAGAGAAGATCCCTTGCAGTTACAATCCCCACAAGCTTGGAATCCGAGTCAACAACTAGCAGTCCGGACGCCTCCTTTTCATCCACATAGTCTAGTGCGTTTTGAACGCTCTGCTGGGAGTTGATCGTGTAGGGGTTTTCAATCATTACGCTTCCCGAGCGCTTGACCTTTAGAACCTCGCTTACCTGCTCCTTGACGGTTAGGAATCTGTGAATTATGCCGATTCCGCCGTGCTGGGACATGGCTACTGCCATAGACGACTCTGTGACGGTATCCATGTTTGCGCTGACCAGGGGAATGTTCAGGGTGATGTTGCGAGACAGTCTTGTACTGAGATTCGCCTGTGATCGGGTGGTGATATCTGAATATTTGGGTATGAGAAGAACGTCGTCAAAAGTTAATCCCTCCTTGAACTCCAATGAAACCTTCATCAGGGGTTTGAAAATGCATTATAAGCCTTTGTGTATTTTTAGGATCCGTGTTTCATATGAAAATTAGTTCCGCCCCTCATTAGTATCCTTCTCCATCCATTTGGGGTCGCTTTTCCTGATCGCTTTTGTGGC
>CAYGCI010000002.1:0-23949 GCA_964348355.1 uncultured Nitrosopumilaceae archaeon
CCCCCCCGAATCCGCCCTCGGCGATTGCATGATCCGCGAATGCGGCCGGTGTGACGGCTGCCATGCCAAGGCCTGCCCCCCCCCCCCGCAGCCATGATTGTCACCAGTATAAGACAAGTTATGCTTCGCCGTGTCTCGTCATTCATGATTTCCCAGACTGCTTGCGAGCACATGTATCATGGCATGTTGTGCCCCAGTGTGAGTTATTAACTGTACTACTCGTCACAATCTAAAGAGTTTAATTGTTGATCACACGCTTTTTGACTGCGGTGAGGTGGCAGAACGGTTATGCGTGGGTCTGCAAAACCCATACAAGGGGGTTCGACTCCCTCCCTCACCTCCCTAACTGACCAGAACAACACCGTACATCCACTCGTGCAGGGTGCAATAGTAGTCATATTCCCCGGACTCGTCAAAGGTGTATGCAAAGACGTCCCCAGGATCCATGTACCCGCTGTCAAACAGACCGGTGGGGGCGCCATAGACTCCGCTGGTCACGCTGTGAAACGCAGAGTCGTCGTTGAGCCACGAGACGGATTCGCCCGCACTGACTTTGATGACAGGTGGGATGTAGCACCTGTCCTCCTGCTCGCATCCGGGACGGGATACCTTGGTCGGCATGACTATGTCTGCCGTTATTTGCGCTGCCTGTGCCGGCTCCATGTCGGGCTCCCCGGACGTGCCATGACCTGCCAGAACCGCCACAATCACGGCTGCAGCCGCCGCAATCGCAATGCCAATCTTCCTTTTCATCATATCACGCAGAAATGGGTTATTATGTAATAACCCACATTACTAAATATATAGCATTTTAGAGCATTCATGGCCCAGAACACAAACGGACTGCTAGAATACATCCCCGGCTCGAGATCGCGGCTGGCGCACAAGACGTCTAGCGAGCCCCTGGAGGGGTTTGCAGAGAACATCCAGGAGAGCATAACCGAGAACGCAGAGTCTGCCAAAAGCGACGTAGAGAAGGGAAACAACTTCCTTCACTGGGTGCTGACGCGGGTCTTTGAGGCAACAGAGGACGACGCCTCGGACGCGATCATCGACGGCGCAAACGACCTGGGGATCGACGCGTACCTTCCGGTGGATTTTTCCGACAACAAGATCAGGCTGTTCCAGTCAAAATACGGGACCTCCCACTCTGCGGAGGCCATTGCAAAGTTCAAGGAGGACGTCAAGAGGCTGCTCGAAAGGGACGTCGCCAAGGTGAGGCCGGAGCTGGCACAGATTATCACGAAGATCCGAGAAAAGAACCTCAAGGTAGAGTGCTGCTACGTCACCAACCAGAGGGTGGACATCGTAGATGAGGAGGTGGAGATAGTGGACATTTATGACATAGTACAGAGGCTCTGGAGCCGGATCAAGAAACCTGCGGCGGGAAAAGAGTCGTCGCTGAGACTAGAAAAGATGCTCAGGCACGAGGACACCGTCCTTGGGATACTAAAGCTGCGGGAGCTGACCGAGTTCGTATCCAAGAACAGGGACTATGTCTTTGAGTCAAACATCAGGCAGTGGATGCAGTTCAAGACGACGGTAAACAAGGGGCTCAGGGAGACGCTGCAGGGCAACCCCGGAAAGTTCTTCTATTACAACAACGGCATAACTATTGTCGTCAGCGACTTTGAGGAGCTGGGCGACAACCTGCTAAAGCTGCACGCCCCGCAGATTGTAAACGGCGCGCAGACGTCAAACTCCATCCTGGATCATGCAAAAAGAACCAAGAACATGGAGGGCTCCATGACCGTGACCATCATCAAGGCAGACGACGAGCAGGAGCAAAACAACATTACAAAGTACAGGAACTCGCAAAACTCGGTCCGCGGCAAGGACCTCGTCTCGCTGATGGACTTTCACAAGTCCATAAAGTCCCAGCTGAAAAACAACGGGTACTTTTATGAGATTCAGGCCGGCTCCTTTGACAGCAAGGCCAAGTCCAAGCAGTGCGAGTACGAGGGGGATCCGATCTACAACCAGTACCTCCCCGACGGCCACAAGAAGGTCATAGTCGCAAAGGACGCCATCCAGTCGCTAGTTGCGGGGGTTGGACAGAGGCCGACTGAGGCCTACAGCTCGCCGGCACAGTTTCTGCCAAGGGGCAGCAAGTACGACGACGTCTTCAATGAGAGCCTCAAGGACGACTATAGGCTGCTGCTTTACCCCTATCTCGTAAAGGAGTATGCAAAAAAGATGCTCAAGTACGGAAAGCAGGGGGGCCACAAGACAAAGCGGTACGCGACCCTGTTTTATGTCGCAGTGTACTTTAGGGTGCTGTTCAAGGACATACTCCAGGCAAAGGGGGACTATAAAAAGGACATAGCCAGGCTGGAGCCGCTGTTTCGCAGCGTCAAGCTGAACACAAGGCTGCTCAGGCTGGCAGACACCATAGTGACCAAGTTCCTAGAGGATACGGTGGTCGATGACGAGATCGAGCTGGCAAACACAAAGCACAACTTTTTCTCACAGCACGTGTGGAACGACACCATGCTGCGCGTAGTCGACAAGAAGATCAAGCAGTCCGACGAGGAGCTTGCCGCACTCAGAAGGCTGGTTGAGAACTTGCTATAGGCAGAAAGTCCAGCCCGTGTAAAAATTGCAGGAGGTTTACATTGGCCGGACTGCCGCCTGTAATCCTCAGGATGCGGTATTATTTAACATGACTTTTTTTCGGTTCTGCGTGGTCTTGGGCACCCGGGGTGCGGTGCCTACAACTGAAGGCCAGTCAGTTTTGCGGCAAAATGGGCAGGGTAGGTGGCCTCGTACGATTTTTTTGTTGAACCTCGGTGCGTATGTGTAGGGCCATCTGGTCATTTCTAGAACAAATTATTCCTTGATATCCAAAGTCCTTACATTTTCTAACCCAAGTTCTTTGTGGATTTCATAATCAGCTACATATTCGGCGTCTTTTTCGGTCCACTCGCATGGCGCAGTAGTAAAATCCATTTGTTCGTCTTCCATTGTAAATTTTACAAAACTAGGACTAAATAAATACTACTCTTTATCTAGATTTGTACAACATCAGGTCCTGTTTATGCTGGCAGGCAAAACACTTCGTAAGAGTTTACTCCCGACAGTCTTCCCAAAAGTAACCGACCCGTGGAGGCGACATGCGGATCTGCAGGCAGCTTGGTTTGAGCTGTTCCGAGTTTTGAGCCGTTTTACGGGGAATCTTTGGGAAGACTGCACTGACAATAACGCTTAAGGCAAGCCGCATAGTCGTAACTATCATGAGGTCACAGGCTGGAAATAATGCGTCGGCTAAGGACTATTATCCGGAGATCCAGGAGCTGTACGAAACAGGAACCGATTCCTACGGCATAATAGAGTACGGCAACGAGATAAGCTATTCGGAGTTTATCAGACTGGCAAAATCCAAGGAGAAAAAGAAGGACTATTTAGAGGCCGCCCGGATTTATCAGGACCTATCAGAGGTCATCGCAGACAACATGGGCATGATCGACGACTCTGACGGGTATTACGGAGACTGCTTTGTCGATGCCATACACCGCATGACATCATGCATAAAGCTGCAGGCCCCCACACACGAGCAAAAGCGGACGTACATGTCGTACCTGTTTGAGAAATACATCAAAAACGATCCCGATTATTTTCAAGAGCACTATCATGGGGCGCTGGAGAGCATATGCACGGACAAGGATGACTATGCATACTGGAAGAGCCTCCTGGAACCGTACCTGCCAGACCGCATGCCCGACGAATCCAGCTGGGGGAGGCATTATAATGCAGTAGAGAAGATCCTGATGTACATACACATACTAGAAGAGTTAAAGGACGAGTCAATTGACGACTGCCTTGCAAGGCACTACTTGGACGACTCGAAGATATGCATTGCATACACAAAGCGCCTGAAAAAGACCGATCCTGACGGGGCCGTGCGGGTGATGAAGGAGGGCCTGAAGATCTTCGATGACGCGGGCATCAAAAAGCTTGCACGCACGTTTTCCAAGGGCAAGCTAAAGTAGGTGAAGGTCCGGGCATCATTCCACAGCCCTCCCAAAAGCGCCCCCACAAGACGACTCCAAGCTCGGAGCAGTTCAGGCCAAGCTGCCTGCGGATGTGCATGCGGCCGCCTGCGCCGCCACGGGTTGGGCACGTCTAAAGACTGCACACCAAGGCAGACTAATATTTGGTGGCAGGCTGCCCCTTGTAGGTTTGGCAGATGGAGTCCGGATGTGTGACTAGAGCGCCCTTTGAGAATGCGCGGTTTGGAGCGCCCCGGAGACCGTCGGAGGCACGGCATGCCTGCCGCTGACTGTCCAAAATGCGGCGGCCGCAACACCTGTGAGATCGTATACGGGCCCGTTGCAAGCCAGGAGGAATACGACCTTCTTGTGGCCTATTACGCGTTTGGCATAGAGTTTCCCCCCGTCGTGCACCCAGTAGACAGGGGAATGCGTGGCAGTCTTGCAACCTGTTCTGGATACGGGCTCAGGTTCCCCCCTACCGTGCCGCCAGAATACAATGTGCGGGATCCTCCCCGGACTGCCAGTCTGGAGCACTGCAAGTTCTCCTCCATTGTGCAGCTGGTAGACAGGGAAGAGCACGACAGGCTTGCAGCCGAAAAGAGGATCCATCTGGGCGGATCTAACGTCTCCCCGACCAGCCCTGCCCTGTACTGCAACGACTGTCAGAACAGGTGGGGTCTTTACTGCCCCAAGTGCGGCAGCAGTGACACCTGCCAGATTGTCTACAGGCATGATGCGGGCGCAAAGGACTCCAGACCGGCACCATACGTGGTCCTAGAGCCCGGCCCGATTACCTACGGATCTCCTGCCGACGAGGCAGAGTACGACCGTCTCGTAGCCCAAAAGAAGATCCGGCCCGGCAAGCTCTCGCCATCCTCCTTTTTCAACAGACCTGCCTCGACTGACACGGCCGAGGGGGAGGGGGCATTCGATGCGGCAGATCGGGCTTTGGAAGATGCTCCTGATTTCAAGCACGAATCTGTCCGGGAGGGGGACTCGGCAAAACTCGCGCCTGAACTTCCAGATCCTGGGCTGCTGCCATCCGATATATTTGCAAGATGGACGTCTGATCCGGCCCGGCACTGCAACAGGTGCGGAAACGAGTGGAGCCCGTACTGTCCCAACTGCCACAGCGACGACCTCTGCATGACCATCCACGGATATGTGATTTTAGACGATTGTGGCGAGAAGCTCATAGACAAAAAGAAAATCGAGCTTGGAGGGTGCTGCAGTATGGATATATTTCCGGACTGGAAGTGCAACAAGTGTAAGACTACGTGGTTTCACCATGAGGAAGATGACGATTCAGACGAGGATGACTCCATAGAAAAGAGATTGGGGGTTTATAGGTAACAGCTCTGGCTCTGGAAGTCCAGTAGTGTAAACACAAAATAATCGATCATGATTTTGGCATATCGGCGCCTGTTTCACTAAAAAATGCTCGATTTTTAACTGTACGCACCAAGGCATGAATTTTACCGCCGGGATCTTCGCAGATACAATTCGCGCCTAAAACTAGAAACAGCCTCGAACCCGGGCCGTTACAAGCAAACAGATCCGCAGCTGATCATAAGAGCTTGCCCAGATTGCCGGCTTTGGGATCAGCTGGCGATTTAGACCTAGCCACTTTGGAAAATTATAAAGTGTCATCCGCACGTGTTTGCCAACTAGCGACTCGCCAAATAGCGAAATCTTATTAATCCCAGGCCTTAGCATGCCGCCACTGGAAGAAAATCCCTTTGTCTTTGGCACCATAGCAAGCGGCCAGTATTTTGCAGGCATAAAAGACGAGCTTGCAGAGCTCGTATCTGATCTGGCAGGCCCCGCACACTGCCCCTCCGAGATGATTTTTATATAGATCACGGAAAGCGGATTCAAAATGGTCAAGTGCAAGGCGTGCAGCAGGGAGGTCGTGCAGACCTACATGCCGATGGAGCAGTGGAAGATGCAGGGGCCGCTCTGTGGCAGGTGCTACTCAAGGAAGATTTCTGAGCACTATCCCGGGGATCATGTCAGGGTGGATACGAGCATCAAGGACTAGCGCGATACCTGTTCTGGTTCAGGCAGTTCCACGAGAGCGCGTCGTCCTTTGCCTCCGACTCGCTCAGAAACCTTATGTCAGTTACCGTCTTCTTCTTCTTGAGAAGCCTTACCTCAAAGCTTTCAAATCTCTTGCAGTCACAGTCCTCGTAAAGGCAGTCCTCCTCCTCGGCAGTCTCCCCGTGATCATACATCTCGTGGCCGCAGTTGCAAAGCGCGTCGTCCTTGACGTCTTTTTTGTATTTCTTGGAAAAGACGCCCAGGCGCAGATAGGCCTCGCCGCCGTGCCCCCTCTTGAACCGCTCATAGCTCTCGGATCTGTCAAGCAGCTTGTAAAACGCCAGGTTGGAGTCCGGCCGCCGGGAGTCCGATCCCAGGATGAACCAGTACCTGTCGCCATCCTCGACGAACCGCAGCCTTATCGCATAGTCGGGCCACCAGTGGATCACCTCGTGCCACAGGTCTGCAGCAGGCCTTCTTTGCTCAAAGAGCGGCGCCACGTTCATCCTGAGATCAAAGTAGCGGTACGCGATCCCGATAAGGTCGTCATTCCAGGGGGCTGTTCTGGCAGGCAATGATGAGCAAGCGCGTCCAGATTATATGTATCTGATCTAGACGCCGCAGGGGCCCGGGCCACCTCCCCGGGATGCGGCACCGGGGGCCGTGGAGGCCCCGATCGGCAGGTGGCGCCCGGGGGCAAGCTCCTGCCAGACGCCTGCCAATACCGTTATATCGCAGTAGCTTGCGGTATAGTTAGAGATGGCTTACAGAACAAGCATGCAAATCGTAGCGGATCTGCTTACGGCGACCGAAGAGTCCGGCCAGCAGGGCATCAAGACGACCTCGCTCTTGACAAAGGCAAACCTTTCACACTCAAGACTGGCAAAATTCATTGAAAATCTAACAGGTGCGGAACTAATCAACAGGATAGAATTTGACGGTAAAAACACATACGTGATCACTCCAAAGGGAAGGCAGTACCTAGAGTCGTATCAAAAGTTCTCGTCAATAGCAGAGTCCTTTGGACTGAGCCTCTAGGCCTATTTTTTATACTTTCTTCGGCGGTTTTCCCTCTGGGCGTTCTTTCTGCCCCTCATTGCGC
This sequence comes from uncultured Nitrosopumilaceae archaeon, assembly GCA_964348355.1. Taxonomy (GTDB): domain Archaea; phylum Thermoproteota; class Nitrososphaeria; order Nitrososphaerales; family Nitrosopumilaceae; genus JAWVZS01. Next base: position 7,135 of record CAYGCI010000002.1, read on the forward strand.
TGTAGAGGATGACGCCTATGGCGCCTGCCAGCATCGTATAAAACAGTACAAGCACGGGCGGATCTTTGGTAATTGCAATCCCCATGCCCCCGATCAGAAACACCAGAACCACCAGCAGATACTTGTCCAACAGATAGAGGAAATAACAAAACAATATATCTTTTTGACGGCCAGTACCCGGTGTATACCATGTACAGGATGCTGGACTTGATAGGGTTTGGCCTGGTAGGGGCCATGATCTACGCCTTTGTGGTTCCCATAGCGCAGCAGGATCCCGCGGGGTGGCCGATCTTTTGGGCGTGTGCAATAGGCGCACTGGCAAGCAATCTTTACAAAAGGCACCTGAAGAAAAAGGAATCCCGGATGGGCTAGTCTCTGATCAGATCGTGATCAGCTGGAGATCAGCTAAAGATCGACCGACAGATCTATAAAGGACGATTTTGGGTGTAATTAGGGGAGAATGGCAGAAGAAAACACGCAGTGGTGGATAGGATTGGGCAAGGACTTGGAAACCGACATCGAGTCCCTTTGCGAGCCAAGCTCCTAGAGCCCTCCCAGTGTCTGCGCCGGTCAGCCGATCATGATTTTGGCATGTCGCGCCTGCCCCGGACAAGGCCGGCCGGTTTCCAGTCACGTATGCCGGCCCTAGTTTTAAAAAAGCCCCGAACGGGATCTGAACCCGCGACCTAACGCTTACGAGGCGTTCGCTCTACCAGGCTGAGCTACCGAGGCACGGGTACCGGGGCAGTCAGAGTTAATAAAAAGCCTTGCCGGGTTTTGAGCATATGAAAAAATCAATCTCCGGAATCAGGGGGGTCTTTGGAAGTGACCTGACGCTGGGCCACGTCATTGAGTTTGCCGACGGTTTTTCACGCCTGGCAGGATCCGGCCGGTGCGTCATCGCAAGGGACACCAGGCCGTCAGGCCGGATCATGCAGGAGGCCGCAGCTTGCGCACTGCTGCAAAACGGCATCGACGTGTTTTCGCTGGGGACGGCGCCGACGCCGGTCGTGTTCAGGGAGGCAAGGAAGCTCGGGGCCGGAATTGTCGTGACGGCATCACACAACCCGCTGGAATGGAACGGCCTAAAGTTCATAGTCGGGGGAAGGGGGATCAACGAGGGCGAGTTGGACGCCCTGCTCACAGGGCGGGGGGCCGGGCAGGGCGCCATAGGCGAGCAGAGATATCTAGAGTCAGGCTACATCGAGGATGCCCTTGAGAGGATCGGCGGCGTCTCCGGGAGGCCAAGGGTGGTCGTGGATCCGGGAGGCGGTGCGGCGGCAGGCACTGCGCCCAGGCTGCTAGAAAGGCTGGGCTGCGAGGTGAGGACCATCAACGAGTCAGTCAGGACGTCGACGAGGGGGCCTGATCCCACCAGTAACGGCCTGGGTGACCTGGTCAGGTCGTCCGGGGACGGTGCCGGCTTTGCGTTTGACCTGGACGGGGACAGGCTGGTCCTGGTAGCGGACGGGGCAAGGCAGGCCCCGGATGCGACACTGGGACTGGGGGCTGCCAAGTCGCTGGAGCTGGGGCACAGGAGGTTCGTGTTCAGCGTGGATACCAGCGTCTCGGTTGAAAAGTTTGTCAAGGAGAGGGGCGGAAGCGTCACAAGATCAATGGTGGGGGAGGCAAACGTAATCGACACAATCCTAAGGACAGAGTCCGACGCCGGGGGGGAGGGAAGCAGCGGCGGGTTCATTCTGCCGGAGTTCAACTATTGCAGGGACGGGATTCTGACCAGCGGCCTGATTGCATCGATGCTGAATGGTGATCAGTTCAGGGAGGTCCTGGAATTCATGCGGGGCTATCACCAGATAAGGGACAGAATCCCAGTAGAGTCCTCGCTGCACGACAGGGTCATGGACGAGCTGGCAGGGCAGATGCGGTCGGAGTTTTCAGAGACGGCGGAGATCGACGGGATAAGGGGGACAGTTGACGAGGACTCTTGGGTGCTGGTCAGAAAGTCAAACACGGAGGATGCCATCAGGGTCTCTGCAGAGTCAAGCGACCCGGAAAGGGCAGGCGAGATCCTCAAAAAGGCAAGGAGGCTGGTGGACAGGTGCCATGACAAGACCAGATGAGGACCAGGTAATCAGGATCCTGCAAAAAAGGCTTGGGGGGACGGGCCCGCACGAGGACGTCGAGGTGTTCATGCGCGGCTCCAAGAGAATCGTGGTGGCAGTCGATACGCTGGTACAGAGTACAGACGTCCCCCCGGGCATGAGGACCTCTGAGATCTCAAGAAAGTCGGTGGCAGCATGCGTCAGCGACTTTGCCGCCAAGGGGGTGAGGCCGGAGTTTGGCACGGTCTCGGTGACAATCCCAAAAGGGTTCTCAAAAAGGCAGGTCACCGATCTTGCAGTGGGGTTTCAAAGGGCCTCAAGGGAGTTTGGGGTAAGGATCCTCGGAGGCGACACGGGCGGCGGGGCCGAGCTGTCAATCAGCGTGGCGCTGTACGGGACGGCGGGGCGAATCGTCCCAAGGGGGGGCGCAGAACCGGGGGACAGGATCTTTGTGACAGGATACTTTGGCAATGCGGCCGCAGGACTGCACCTGCTGCTAAACGGGGGCGGATCAGGAAGGCCCGGATCCGACCGGAGGTACAGGGACGCGTTTTGCAACCCGAGGCCAAGGCTGGAGTTTGGCGCAAGGTCGGGAAGATACCTGTCATCCTCGATGGACTCCAGCGACGGACTGGCCAGGACCCTAAACGAGATGTCAAGGCAGAGCGGGAGGAGGTTCTCCATAACCGGGCTTCCATGCGAGAAGGCCCTGGGCGCCTTTGCCGAAAAAAACGGGGTTTCGGTAGAAGACCTGACGCTGTTTGGGGGGGAGGAGTACGAGATGGTCTTTACGGTGCCGGAAAAAAACGTCCCAAAAATCAGGAAGATGGCAAGGGAGTGCGGGACAAGGCTAGTCGAGATAGGCGCAGTGGGGCCTGGAAGGGGGGTCGTCTCCCGCATGGGCCGCAGGGCAAGGAGGATTCCGGACAGGGGCTGGAGCCACCTCGGATCATAGCCGTATTATGCCGTGCTCGACCAGGTACTCGATTCCGGCTGCAAAGGACGCGTCGGGTATCATGCCGTCTGCCCAGGCTCCGGCGCCGTCTTTTATCCAGGAGGGGATTTCGGCGCCGGTCACGCCCACCGCCTCCTCGATTGTGTGATCCGGAAAATTCTCGTCAAACCACTCTTGATAGACCGGCTCGCCGTAGTACCGGTCCAGGTAGTACTGGGCGCCCTTTTGGGGATCCACGAAGGGAAGGGTGTTTGTGGGGGATTTTGGCAGGTCCGGAATGTTGACAATGCCGTGCTCTATGCAGTATGCAATTCCCTGTGCAAAGGCATCATCACCAACGACTCCCATCGCCCAGGCCTGCGCGCTGGTTTTTATCCACCCGGGAATGTGCAGGATGTCCTTGCCGGGATCCTCGAACCCGACGTCGCCCAGCACCAGAAGGTCTGCAGGGTCCACTATCGTTGCCGCGCCGTAAAAATAGTTCTTCCAGCTGTTTTTGTGGCTGTCCCATACGTTGACGACTAGTGGGTTGATCTCAAAGGACGACAGCGGCGTGAATGTAAACGTGAGGACGGTTACGGCGTCCGGGTTTCCAAAGGCGTCATCGCCCAGCTCTGCAGACACGCCGACATCGCCCAGCACCTGGCCGTCGTCACGAACCTGGATGGTCGCGCCGCCCCCGATGCTCCTGTCCCAGAGAATCTCCGCCTCGTACGTCTCTGCACGGGTGGAGCCGGCAAGCCCCGTCTTGGCGCCCAGCATCAGTCCGGCATGGGCAAGGTTCTGGACTCCCTCGTTTTCATACACCCTGATGGTGACATCCACCGGCCTTCCAACCTCAATGTCCTGGCTTGCCAGATCCTGCTGAAACCCGGAGACGGCAAAAAACCGCCCGTTCAGGCCGAACCCGTCATCCACAAAGACCCGTCCGGAGTTGTCCTCGCCCAGCGTGGGCGGGGTGCAGTCCCCGCTGCACCCGCCGCCGCCAGAGCCATGATCCGCAAAGACGGCAGAGGCAGGCACGGAGATCATGCCAATCCAGGCCAGTAAGAGGAGGTGGTTTCTAGTCAAGTCTCAACCAAGAGAGTAACTGCTCAAGGAGGTTAAGTTGTTTTGTTTCCCTGACTGCCTGCGGGGATTCCTGAATCGATATTTTACAGATTCCGTTAATCAAGCTGGTGCCAGGTCCGCAATCAACCTGGGAAATATGGGAAGAGCCTGACTCGGGCGTCTCCGGTATGGCTGTGGGTGGCTCTGCTGCAGTCGTGGGTGGTTCTAGTATGACCACTGATGGCTCTGCTGCTGCGGGCGTCTCCGGCATGGCTGCGGATGGCCCTGCTGCAGTAGAGGACGGTTCCAGTATGACCACTGATGGCTCTGCTGCTGCGGGCGTCTCCGGCATGGCTGCGGATGGCCCTGCTGCAGTAGAGGACGGTTCCAGTATGACCACTGATGGCTCTGCTGCTGCGGGCGTCTCAGCCAGTGACGCATCCTCGCCAGACGTCGGCTCGGTGGAGGTTCGGACAAGTACCTTGATCTCGCTTTGGGGCGTGGATGAGGCGCCGGATGACTCGGCATTATCCCGGTCCAAGGCGGGCGGTTCAAAGCCTGCCGGGTCGTCACTTGTCTGGGCCGCCAGGGGCTCTGCAATGGATGCGACCGGCAGCAGCTGATCCAGGGGCTCGATTGGCAGGAACCTTGCCTCGGTATCTTTCAGATCCACTGGGAATACGGTGTCGGCACACCTGTCTCCGAGTCCGGAGAACGAAAGAAGGGTGGAAAGCGGCCTGACCTTGCCGGCCTCAGACAGCGATACAAAGACCTTGTCAGTTCCAGACGGGATTGAGCCCTCAAACACAAAATAGTCATAGTCCGGGCTTGTCCTGTCAAGGTAGGTCGACGGCGGGATCCTGTCCGTGACGTCCGCGGCCTGATAGACGTTCTGAATGTCGCTCATGCGCATTACAAGCTCCTTGCCGGCATGGCCATATGCCAGTGCGCGTACCAGGCCGTCATGGTTTTGATCGCAGACGTTGTATGAGATCATGTTTGTGCCAAATCCGACGATCTTTCCGCTGCCCCCATGGTGGGTTGCGGGGGAGCTGGTACCGCTGCCGGCGCCAAAGACTGTGGCATGGCTGGTCCAGATTACCAGATCCGGGCCGTCATTGACTGCACACTCCCTGCTTGCGCCGCCGCCGGCAATTCGGAGGCCGCCCACCTCAGGGGTGCCTGCAGCGTCACACTGGGCGGTGATTTTGACTGCGGGCTGGCCGAGTGCCATATAAAACGGGGTCTTATGTGCCTGGCTGATCAGTGTGACCCTTACGGGACTGTCAAACGCCAGCTCAGAGTCGCCGTCGCCAAAGGATACGCAGTTTTGCGCTGCACCGAACCGGGAGCTGCACGAGGAGGACGTGCTTGGCAGCTCAAACACGCCGTCAAACGTTGCGGTATTTCCGGTAACGGCCAGTCCGGAGGGGAACTCCACCACGGACTCTTGTCCGGAGGCGCCGGAGGAGCTGGCAGTCAGGGAGCTGGGAAATACAATGCTGGTCCTGCCGCTTGTCGTGGCCGCATCTGTGGTGGAGAGTCCGCTAAAGTCAAGGGTCGGAGAGGCCGCACCGGGCGCCACGACGACGGTGTCCAGCGTCGAGCCGTCGGCCAGTACGATTTGTGGGTTGGCGCCGGTCACATGCAGGGGGACGCCTGCCAGCGCGTTTTTGATTGTTACCGGATTGGCACCGGCGTCAAATGACGTGCCGACTGCGCTTTTAAGGGTGGGGGCGATGCTGACGGATCCGTCGCCGGCAAATCCCTCAGATACCCCGCTCAGGGTCAGCGTGACGACGCCCATGTTGTCGGGGGTGGTCGAGGATGAGACCGAGCTGATGGCGGTTCCGTTCAGGTCCAGCCCGGCAAAGTCGCCTGCTGCCAGCGAGGACGGGTCGACTGGCTGGGACAGAACCATGCTGACGGCGGTGGGACTGACCAGCGTTGCGCTGATTACGTGTGGCGCATCGCATGCAGTGCTGTGCTCGTCGGCAACGATCTGTCCGCGGATGTTTCCGCTGTAAAGGTGAACCTGCAGGTACAGCCCCTCGCTGCAGAGATCACCATACTGGCTCGCAAGCGGCTTGGAGTCCCCGGGCCCTGCGCCTGTCGGATCAGAGGGATCCCATACGCCGGAGACGGTCGTAGTTCCGTTGTCGACTTTGAGGTTGTTGTGATCCCCGAAGGGCGATATGATGTTAAACGCATGTGCCCCAAGAGTCGTGGCATTTCCTATATGTACGTGGATTTTTGTCAGGTCGTCATCGCGCGTGTCCAGGGTCTGCTCGGTGGTGGTGTCGATGCCCTCAAGATCAACCACATAGTGCAGTTTTGTCCTGTCGTCGTTGAGGAAAAAGTCAGCACGGGCAGTTGCAGTTGGGGGGGCGTCCGTGGTGCCCCCGGCAGTGGCAATGTTGGCGGCGTTGAGCTCTGCAACAAAGTCGCGTTCTGCTGCATCAAACTCGCATCCCGTGTTGTCAGGGGTCGGAACGATCTGCCCGCGGATCTCCCCGCGCTCAAATACGGTAGTATGGATGTTGATGTATACCCTGCCCGCGCACAGCTCGCCTATGCTGGTGGTCAGCTTCTTGGTCCTTCCGCCGTCACTGGGCGCAAAGGACTCGTCGGTATCGTCCCATACGCCGGTGATGACGCCGGTCCCCGGGGTCAGCTCAAAGTCGCCGTCATCAAACGCCGGGGGCCCGAATATATTGAGCAGGTGCACGGTGGAGTTCTTGCCAAGGGCGGCGTTGTGCAGGTGTATCTTGGTCAGATCATCGGCAGTCGTTGCAAGGGTCTGGACATCGTCGGTATCCAGGCCGTCCAGGTCAATCTCATACTGCAGCCTGTCCCCGTCTGCGTTGAACCTCAGGCTGGCGGTGCCGGTCGCAGTGCTTCCGGTCCCGCCGCCGACCTGGGTGCCGTCCAGGGTGGCAGTAAAGTCATCATGGTTTGGATCATAGTCGCACAGCCGGCCGTCTGCCAGGCTGATCTGGCCGCGGATGTTCCCGCCGGGGGTGTGGGCCTGGAAGTAAAGCTCCTCATCACAAAGCTCGCCAATCATGTCAGAAAGGTTCTTGGAGCGTCCTGCCTCGGAGCCGGTTGTCGTCCTGTCGGTATCGTCCCAGATACCGGTGATAATCCCGTTTGCGATGTCGACCTCCATCTGCGCATCATCACAGGTGGCGTCGAACGGATCGGCTGCTATGGCACAGGGGGCGCCGAAGATGTTCAGTGCGTGTGGTCCGTTTGCCCCTGCGGCGGCGCGGTGGATGTGGAGGGCCGCCAGGTCGTCGTCGGCAGTATCGGTGGCATTGGAGGCAATGTCGACTCCGGTCAGCTGGATCCTATAGTACAGCGAGCTCCTGGTCTCATCAAAGTGCAGCTCGGCGGTTCCGGATCCGCGGCTAGGCGAGGGCGGAACCACCCGGTCGCCGCCAAGGGAGGATTCAAACTCCTGCCTGCCCAGGTCAAAGTCACACAGCTCAGACGCCCTGTCGATCTGGCCCCTGATGGCGCCCCTTGCGCCAAGCTGATCACTCCAGTTTGTGTGAACCTGAAGGTACAGGTCGCCTGCGCACAGCTCGTCGCGCATGTCTGCCAGCTGCCTGCTGCGTGCGGCATCAGAGGTCAGCGAGCCGGTGTCAATGTCCCCCCAGATTCCACGGACCTCTAGGTCGCCATGGCGGACCTCCATCTCCGCATCATCCTCGGCGGGGGCGCCGAAGATGTTCAGCGCATGGTATCCGTTGGTCGACGGATCACCCACGTGGATGTGAATCTTGGTGACAGACTCTGCAGAGCCGTCGCCTGCAGACTTGTCCAGCAGCAGCGGGTACGAGGAGTTTGTAAACTTGATTTCATACTGCAGCCGTTCCTGGTTCTCGCTCCAGAGCAGGCTCGCAGTGGCGCCGATTCCGGTGCTGTTTGATGCCGGGCTGCCAACGACCTTGGCATGCGTCAGCGTGGAGACAAAGTCCAGGCCGGAGCCGGGGAAGGGATCATTTGAGGCGTCGTCGACGACTGGCCGCAGGGTGTCATCGTCAAACCCGTCGCCGTCGCCATCATGGGCCCAGACGCTCTGCAAGTAATCCAAGGCAGGAGAGCCGCTCTCGGCTGCCTGGCCGTCAAGATACGCAAGCATGCTCAGGCCGGCCGCCACAGAGAGCAGCAGGAAGATTGCCTTGTTTGGGCTGTACAACACAGAAACTCCCGGCATGCCATATATGAGCCTCACAGTACATTCGAAAAATGTACCACTGCGGCTAGCGCCGCCTCCTATAGACCACGACGCCGGCGGCTGCGGCTGCGGCGGGGATCACCGCCAGGTACAGAACCAGGCTGCCGTCGCCAGCAGGGGCGGCAGGATCAGAGCTCGGCCTCAGCATGTCATCAAGCGGGGTCGTCCTGCCGGGATCCTCAAACCCCAGAATGCTTATCGTGTCAACGCCGCTGCTGGGAATTTCAAATATCAGGTGCCAGTTGCCCATCTCGCCTACGCTCTGGCTGGACTCTAGCAGCTCGTCTTTGAGGAATACCCGAAACTGCTCAGAGTCGCTGTTTCGCGGAAACTCAAAGTTTGCCTGGACGCCCAGCGGGAGCCCGTTGTAGCCGGTCATCGACAGTTTTTTGCCGCCCTCGTCAAACCGAAAGTCGTACAGCCATATGCCCGAGTCATACCTGAATAGATAGGGCAGGCCGTTTCGCATCGAGTCCACGGTAATTATCGACGTATCCATTAGCGCAAAGCAGCTGTACGACGCCACCGAGTCGGCTATGGACGGATCGGGGTATATGCTGAATTCCCGGATCCCACCGGGCTCGATCGCCTCAAAGACCTCCACGCTCTGTCCCATGTCCAGCAGGATCCCATCAGACGAGTACAGCAGGGCATAGACCTTGATATAGCGGGCCGGCTCGTCCCCGACGTTGATTATCCTGCCGGTCTTGTGCCCGTCAGGATGCAGGATCAGGGTATCGTCGTAGATTATCTGCATGTCCGGGGGGGTCTCCGGCAGGGCGGGCCGGTAGCTCAGCCCCGGCTCTAGCAGGACGGGATCATCCAGGGAAAGCCCCGGGAACTTTACCTTGAAGGGCAGCTCGGATCCGGGGCCGACCGGCGCAAGGGTGAACTCCCCGTCATGGATTCGGAGATCATCGATGGAGACCGTAAGGCTCGGCGTCACCCAGCCGTCCCCGCTGTTTTTGATGGCGCCCACCACCGTATACGTGCCCCCGGAGTCAAAGTATCCGGCAAACTCGGACTCAACGTATACCTCGGCATGTACCAGGGGTGCAAGCGCAAGCAGGACTCCAAGCCCGAGCAGATGCTTCACCAGAATAATAGTCATAGCGAACTAATAATGTCTTCCAATCCGGATGCCGGCCTGTCCAGCATTCCTGGCCGATAGTCGTCCACCAGGCGATCAATGGTGCCCCTGTCGTCAAGATAGTACGTCTTGGTCCTCTCGGCTAGTTTTGTTTTGATGACTTGATCAGCTACCAGCTGGGACAGGTACAGCGAGACTGTGGACGGGGATTTTTTGGTGTATGAGACAATGTCCTTGAACTCCAGCGGCTCGCGCAGGATCAGGGACTGGATTATGAGCTTCGGGGTTTGGCGCCTCAGTGCCTTGACGATTCTTGACTCCTGCTCTGAGAAGCTGGGCGGGTAGAATCTTGACTGCCTGGGACCCCGGACCGCGGAGATTGATCCGAGCTTTTCCAGGCTGCCCAGGTGGTGGCTGAGTACGCCGTTTTTCATTCCGGTGGCCCTCATCAGATCCCGAAAGTTGAGGCCGGGGTTCTTCCGGATTATCTCGGCCAGCTGCAGTCTTCTATCGCTAGTCATTTCTGAAGGCTCCCAGGGCCAGCAGGCCCATCGAGGTGATCATCAGCAGGTGGCCCACCTCCAGTAGTGATACCATCACCACACTGTACAGGCCGGGCCATGTCGTCTCAAGCAGCGCCAGAGACTCCGCACCGCAGAATATCATAAAGGCAGTCATGGTCAGGCCCATTCTTTTAGTGCGCAGCCGGCAGTATGCAATGACGGCAATTACTGTAAGAAACGACGACAGGGTGATCCCCGCAACGTGCAGCAGGATGTGAAATACGTGAAATCCATGAAATGCGTGCGGCAGGATCACCGGGGTTGCCAGGGAGCCGACCACCACCGCAAACACAATTCCAAACAGTGTGGATTTTTTCTCCAGTATGTGGTCTGCACGCAGCATGGATATACTGCGGCACCTAGGCCTTTAAAAAAATTGGTTCAAACGTCGAATGCGGGCCGCCTGTGCGATGTGCCGCAGGTCCGACCGGCAGAAGCGGCATGCGCTGATCTGCATGTGCTCGGGGGCCTTCCTTTTCCCCAGTCATGCCTACCCGGGACGCACTCCTTCCAGTCGGCCCCTCCCGAACAATGACTTTATGAATGCCGCAAAAGACGCAGTCCGCGGCACCGATGGCTTGCACGGCGGGCTGGCGCGCCCCGGGATGCGGTGCGAGGGACACGGCCACCAGTGCCGTGGCCGGCGGCGCCTCCCAGGGGGCGAGCCCTTGCACTTGGACTCAATGTTTTTTAAGCCCCATGGGAACTGTGTTAGCATTGTCAGAGACTGAAGTGCAGGTAGAGGTCCAGGAGACAGAGGCCCCGGCCGAGGAGACGGAGATCCTGGCTGAGCAGTCCAAGGATGCAGTCGAGCAAAAGGCCAAGGACGCGGCAGAGGAGCAGTCCAAGGATGCAGTCGAGCAAAAGGCCCAGTCTGCCCCCGAGGCAAAAAAGGAGGAGGCTGAAAAGTGGGGGATTGCCCACATTTACAGCAGCTACAACAACACGATCATTCACATGACGGACCTTACCGGGGCCGAGACGGTCTCGATCAGCTCGGGTGGAATCCACGTAAACGCAGACAGGTACGAGTCATCGCCGTTTGCTGCAATGAAGGCTGCAAACCAGGTGGTGGAGGCCGCGCGCACAAAGGGCTTTGCGGGCTTTCACATCAGGGTAAGGGCGGTAGGCGGAGTCGGCTCAAGGGTCCCGGGTCCGGGCGCACAGGCGGCAATCAGGGCCCTTGCAAGGGGCGGGTTCAAGATCGGGAGGATCGACGACGTGACCCCGATCCCGCACGACACGACAAGGAAAAAGGGCGGCAAGCGGGGAAGAAGGGTCTAGTACTCTACAATCTTTAGCTTTATCTTGCAGCCACGTGACTCAAAAAAGTCAGACAGGAACCTTGCGAGTCTCTCCTCGGGTTTTCCCTCCCGGTATCTCCGGATCATGTCTGCGAATTTCTTTTCTATGCCGTCAACGAGTACCGGCTTCATTGCAATCTGGAAGAAGGTCCAGCCGAATCTCGATACGGGCCCGCCCAGGGCATAGGTTCCGGGGGCGCCGCAGCTGGTCTCCAGGTGTGACAGGGCCTTTTTGATCTGCACGACGTCGTCTGCATAGCTGGTGGTGCCCGCCTCAAACAGGGTCACGGCTCGCCGTTTCTCCCCATTCCTATCTTGTCAGACAGCGGCACGAACTTTCCATCCTGCTCTATGCTGATCTTCGTATCCATCCTGACGCCTATCCCAACGGAGCGAAACAGTGCCAGGAGCTGGCCGCCGTCAATCTGCTCGCCAATCTCCCCGGATGCCAGGAGCTGGCCGAGCTTGTGCACAACCACGCGGGTCTGGCTGGGGTACTGCGCCTCGGCATTGCGCAGGACCTCCTCGCCCCGGTATCCCAGATTCCTCAGCAAGACGTCCCGGTAGCTGACCTTCCCGGGCCGCTCGTCGGCAGCCTCGGGCTCCCGGCTTTGCGAGGAGATGTTTTTCTGCATCTCCTCTAGCCTTTTTGCCTTTAGTCGCTCCAGCTCTGAATCATCGCTCAACCCTTGATCACTCCCACCGGGGTTAGCCTGACGACCTTTGTTGCAATTCCCAGGCTGTGCGAAACGTCCACGATAGAATCGACGTCCTTGTATGCCTGGGGGGTCTCCTCCACCACGCCGTCCCTGGTCAGCGCCTTGATGTAGATGCCCTTGTCCCCCAGTGACTTTTTGACGTCGTGCTCGGTAAAGTTCCTGCGTGCCCTTGATCTTGACATTGTCCTGCCGGCCCCGTGCGCCGTGGAGCCGAAGCTCAGATCCATGGATCCGGGCTGGCCCAGCAGCACCCAGCTTGCAGTGCCCATGGAGCCGGGAATGAACACGGGCTGGCCCATGTCACGGTACCTTTGCGGAACCTCCTCGCGGTTGGCAGGAAACGCCCGCGTTGCGCCCTTTCTGTGTACCACGAGGCTTCTCTCCGTCCCGTCCACCCTGTGCCTTTCAACCTTTGCAATGTTGTGGGATACGTCGTAGACTAGCCTCATGTCCAGGTCCGACTCTGACTGGCCGAACACGCGCTCAAACGACCTTCTTGTCCAGTGCGTGATCATCTGGCGGTTGCTCCAGGCAAAGTTAAGCGCCGCAAACATGGCCTTCCTGTACGACTGGCCCTCCTCGGATGCGTTTGGAACGCATGCCAGCTCCCTGTCGGGCAGGTCAATGCCGTATTTCCGCATGGACTGCTCGCAAATCCTAAGATAGTCGCTGCACACCTGGTGGCCAAACCCGCGGGAGCCGCAGTGAATCAGCACGGCAATGGAGTCCCTTTCGAGCCCCATCCGCCTGGCCGCCTCCTCGTCGTGAACCTCTGCGACCTTTTGAATCTCCAAAAAGTGGTTGCCAGAGCCGAGGCTCCCAAGCTGCGGCGCACCACGCTTTCGTGCCCTTTCAGATACCTTGCCGGGGTCTGCCTGCATGATCCGGCCGTTCTCCTCGCAGACGTCTCGGTCATGGGCTGTCCCGTATCCGTTGTCGATCGCCCAGTCCACCCCGCGGACCAGGACCTCGTCTAGCTGGGAGTGGCTCAGCCTTACTGCGCCCTTTGAGCCCACGCCTGAGGGAATGGAGCCGAACAGGTCGGTGACCAGGTCCCTCAGCCTTGCACGGACCTGATCCTCAGAAAGGTTTGTCCGGAGCAGCCTGACCCCGCAGTTGATGTCGTATCCCACGCCGCCAGGACTGATCATCCCCTCCTCTGCATCCATGGCCGCGACGCCCCCCACAGGAAACCCGTATCCCTCGTGGCCGTCAGGCAGGACCACCCCGTGGCTTACGATCCCGGGCATGGACGCCACGTTTGCGGCCTGCCTCAGGGTTCGATCCGCCATCATTTTTGAGACCAGGCCTTCGTCTGCATATATCCTGACGGGAACCTCCATGTTATTGTCAGAGTCCGGCTCGATGACATACTGGGAGTCGCCTGCCTTTTTGGGAACGATCGATGACATTGATTGCAGGATGACTTCCAAGACAATTTAAATCCAGTCTTCGCAGGCGTGCCAGGCCCGCGGCGGTGCGGGCGGCCTGATCTGAATCGCCGAGTCACGGGCGGTCTTGCGGGGCGATTCTGGGGCGGCGGCGAGGCTCCGGTATCGGATTTTGATAATGACAAAAGTGTTCTGGAGATGGGGAGGCAGGGGTCGGCGGGCCGTGATGCCTCGCCGGATTATGCAAATCTGTCTTTGATGCCGACACCCCTGAGCATCGCAGAAGGTCTTACGACACTCATGGTATAAGCGGCAAGCCCGCGGGGATCATGGCCTGCACCAACCACAAAGCCGCCTGACAAAACATCAAGGCGTGCATTTGAACAGGTCGTGAATGAGGGATACGCGCCCATGACAGGTTGAAGAAAGAGGCAGAGACGCGAGGCGCATGTTGCCAGGTGTGGGCACGAGAGGTACGGCCGATCATCAGTTCTGGCAAAGTCAGATGGAGGACCTGACTTTCTGAACAGTAGGCATTCAGGGGCGCTGCCCGCTCCACGGGTGCAAGCGGCAAGTTTGCAGTGCGCACATCAAAAAAAGGGCTCATGGTTTTGACATGTTGTGTCTATCGTTAAAAAAAACAATCGATTTTCAGCTGTGCGCGCCATGGCTGCCAAAAAACTGGCCATGCATGGTGGCGATCAAGTTCTTGAACACGTGTGGGCGTGAGCTGCGCAGGAGGATGCCTTTTGGTGATCAAAGACCCTCAATCGCCGCCATGTCCTGCCCGCGGCTGGATCAAAATGGGCGAGCCGCGGGCTGCCCAACCCGTAAAACAGGCCATCCGGGATGTTCGTCCCAGACTCGTGGCAGCAGGCCGGGCCGCCTGTAGATCCGCGCGCTGCCGCCCGCGCCCCCACGGGCCGGGCACACCTGCAAAACCAGAGCCACAAGTAGGTTTATTTTCAATAGGGGTACCACCTTGGTCATTGGCGATCCTACCCATCGACGGCGGAAGGTACGGGACAGAGGAGATGACCGCAATCTTCGGCGAGCAAAGCAAGGTTGACTATCAGCTGCAGATTGAGGGGGCAGCTGCGGCATCGCAAGGCGAGATTGGAATGATCCCAGGATCGGCCGGGCGCGACATCCTCAGGGCCGCAGGCTCTGGAAAGATTACCGCAAGAAGAATCAGGCAGCTGGAGGCAAAAAGTGATCACGACACGGCGGCGCTAGTCGAGGCGCTCGGCGAGAAGTGCAAGGCCGCATCAAGGCCGTGGATACACTTTGGACTGACCAGCAACGATCTCGTAGACACGAGCAACTCCATGCAGATGCGAGACGCGCTACGGATCATCCAGCCAAAGGTGGGCAGGATCTCGCTGATGCTGGCAAAAAGGGCAGAAAGGTACAGGGATCTTCCGGCCGTGGGCAGGACGCACGGGCAGCATGCAAGCATCATCTCGTTCGGACTAAAGTTTGCAAACTGGGCAGCAGAGATGTCAAGGCACCTAGAGCGGACCGAGGAGATCAAAAAGCGCATCCTCATATGCAAGACGCTCGGCGTGGTCGGAACCGGCTCCCTGATGGGCTCAGGGGCCCTGCGCGTGCAGGCAATGGTCGCAAAAAGGCTGGGGCTGTATCCGGCAGAGGTCGCAACACAGATAGTCCCAAGGGAGAGGTATGCCGAGTATGTCTTTGAGCTTGCCCTGATCGGGGCCACGCTGGAAAAGATGGCAGTCGAGATCAGAAACCTGCAGCGGACCGAGATCGGCGAGGTCGCCGAACGGTTCAAGAGGGGGCAGATGGGAAGCAGTGCGGTGCCCGTCAAGAGAAACCCAATCAAGAGCGAGAGGGTCTCGTCGCTCTCAAAGCTGCTGCGCGGCCAGCTCGGGCCTGCGTTTGAGAACATACCGCTATGGCACGAGCGGGACCTTTCAAACTCGGCCAACGAGAGGTTCATCCTGCCTACTGCTGCAATACTGGCAGACGAGATGCTAGAGACGATGACGGGGATCGTCGACGGCCTGATCGTAGACGAGGGGCGGGTGAGGGAGAACCTCGACGTCACGGGGGGGCAGATCTTTGCCGAGTTTGTCCTAGAGGCGCTGATCAAAAAGGGCGTTCCAAGGCTTGTGGCATACAGGGACGTGCAAAGGGTTGCATTTGAGGCAAGGGACGCAGGATGCGACTATATGCGTGCGGTCATCCAGGACGGGGCAATCTCCTCAAGGCTTGCAGAGGGGGAGATCCGTGCAATCTTTGTACCCGAGAACCACCTGGGGGCGTCGCGGACAATCATCTCAAACGTGCAAAGGTCCGTGCAAAGGACTGCTAGGAAATTCTCCTAGACCTCATCAGGGCCCTGTGAATCTTCGAGCCGTACTGCAGCGCCTTTTTTCTCCTCTCGCATGCGGCCTGCGGAACGCCGCACTGCGACGCCAGCCGCCTGATCACGTGCTTTCTCACCAGGTCGTCGCCGCCCACAATCTTTTGTTCAACGGGGACGGTTTTTGCAAACTCTACAAACCCCGGGGAGAGCAGCGGCTGTACGATGGAGACCCCGAACTCGGAGGCCACGGAGCCTACGGCCTCAAACATCCGGAGCTCGTTTTCAAGCCTTTGGTCCATCAGCTCCATGATCCGCTGCCTGCCTCCGGCAAAGGCGTCCCTGTATGCATCGTACCCGCAGAACAGCTCGTCAATTCCGTTTGCGGTGACCACGGCATCGATCCCGACACCGCGTGCCAGCCGTGATATGTAGTAAAACGCAACAGAGTTCTCAATCCAGGAGAGGTTGTCAGTCCGGATGCGCCCCACTATCTCCGGAAGGACCTCCCGGAACGAGTCATGCGTGATCTCCAGGATCTCGTGGGGGTATCCGTAGGACCCGTTTACCTCCCTTGCAGAGTCGATGTCGTAGGAGCCTGCGAATCCAACCGTCAGCAGGGTTGTGTCATAGCCCATGTCATGGCAGAGCTTTGCGACAAGGGAGCTGTCCACGCCGCCGGAGAAGGCAACCCCGATCCTTTCTTGACGGACCGTCGCCGAGATCGCCTGCCTTGCCCTCTCAAGCAGGGCCCGTATGTCAGAATCCACAGCAGCTGCAACGGCCTGCCCTGCTAAAACTGTAAGAGTCTGCCCCCGGGCGGCACTGCCTGCCAGGGCCCTGATCACCGTGTCCCCCACGCCGCATTCCGGTTCATTGCGCAGGTCGGTATGACCCGACACGCATCCCAGGCGGAGGCGGGTCATATCTGCAGTTTTGACTTTATCTTGGTTATGTCGTTTTCTATCCTCTCAAACCGAGAGTCAAGCATCTCGTGGATGTTGGATGAAAGGCTTCGGATCTCCGCCGTGGTCTGATCCTGCTTGTCTAGCATCTGATCCTGCTTGTCTAGCATCTGATCCTGCTTGTCTAGCATCTGATCCTGCTT
>CAYGCI010000003.1:0-21253 GCA_964348355.1 uncultured Nitrosopumilaceae archaeon
ATATGATGACCGGAACGTGGTGGAACCTGTACCCGTGGTTTACGGTCAGCCGCATACCGAACTCGATGTCCTCGCCCCTGAGAGGTGATCCGAAATTAGAAACCATATGAATTTTTCAAGTAATTTCACAGCGAAATTGTATTTTGTTGGTGTTTTGAGCTGCTTT
Source organism: uncultured Nitrosopumilaceae archaeon (assembly GCA_964348355.1). Classification (GTDB taxonomy): domain Archaea; phylum Thermoproteota; class Nitrososphaeria; order Nitrososphaerales; family Nitrosopumilaceae; genus JAWVZS01. The sequence continues at coordinate 167 of CAYGCI010000003.1, forward strand.
ACCAGTCTTCCCAAAAGTACCATGTCAAACTATCCCGGGTTCGAAACAATCCAAATGAGGCTGCCTGCAGATCCGCGTGTCGCCGTCTGCACTGCCATGAGTCAGGTTACGTCTGTGAAGACTGCTTTACGCAGATTCGTTCATAAATAATCAGAATCTGCTAATTTCGAATCAGCTCTCTGTCAAGGCCCTCGTCAAATCCCCCGACGTCCTCAAGAATCGATCTGTGAATGATGGAGACGCACACCTGTGCAAAGTACATGCTGAACATCGAGGCGCCCTGCTCCATGGAGTCCATGGAGTTGTCCATATAGTACGACTGCGCCCTGCCGTTTGGCCTCCCGTCGGATCCCAGCAGCTACAGGTCAAAGAACGGTATTATCTTGGTAGTCGAGGAGGAGCCGAGCTCCTCGGCGGCCCCGACAAGCCTCCCTACGGCGTCAGGATACATTATGTCGTCGGCGGCCACTTCTGCAAGCCACTCCACGGTCATGTGGGCGATTCCCGCATTGTAGGCTGCCGCACGGCCCGCGTGCTCGATGGTGACTATCCTGATCCTCTGAGTACCGCTCCAGTATCTCGGCCGACCCGTCCGTGGAGCCGTCGTTTACGGCTATGGCCTCGATGTTGCCGTACGTCTATGCCAGCGCCGACTCTGGACTGCGCCAGGTATCTTTCCCCGTTGTACACCCTGATTAGCAGCGACACCCTGCCGTCGTTGCATGCCCTAGCCGGCAAGATCTTATCCCCACGGTGATCAAGATGCCGGCCAGCAATGTCGCCATGCCCCCACGCCGCATCTTTGGGGGGGGGGGGGGGGTAAACTCTTACCCCGAGCCACACCCACGCCTCTGCTTCTGCGCTTGACAATGCTGTAACCCCGCCCCGCATGACAGATATATGTTTCGTGAAGGGATCAGGATGCCGCAGTGACCGTAATTTTGGCCCGACCTCCTTGATGATTCCGATGAACTTTTCGGCTGCCACACTGCTGTCCCAGTTGTCCCGTACGAGCCTGCGTTCCAGCCTTCCCATGTCACGCGCCTTTTCTGCGTCGCCCGGCAGCAGCATGATTCCCTCCCGCCCCATGCTTGCAGCCATAGATTCTTGAAGGCCTCCTATTGTAACAGCTCGGGCTCTGGAAGCTCAGGCACGAATTTTGCCATCAAAGAAGGCCGATCAAACAGAATTTGTGCCTGAAATTGTAACAGCTCGGGCTCTGGAAGCTGCTCCTGATTTTAGGCACGAATCTACACTGAAGGCCTCCTCAAGATGGCAAGATTCACGCCTGAACTTCCAGAGCCCGACCTGTTACCTGAAATTGTAAATCACTTCCGAAGCCCGAGCTGTTACCTCCTACTGCATGAAGCATCTGATCATGCAACACTTCAAGAACTTTTGCACGTCAGCATGGCGTGCCTCTGTCCCATTTGAGTCGAGAAAAACGGCGGTGGCATCGGTCGCATGTGTGAACACGGGTACCTTTCCACCTAGGCGAACCCGGATGTCTCTTCCGTATGAAACGAGCGGCCCCGTGTCATTTCTTTCGGAGTACGGCCTCCCATTGCGACCACACACCTGTCTTTGGGCCGCCCCTCTCCGTCACCTGCTCATATGGTGTGACGACGTGCTCAAAGCTCCCGCACATCTCGTCAAGCTCCTTGCGCGAGTAGAAGTGAATGTACAGTCCCCTCTTTGGGCCGTCCCTGTACAGGACGGTAAACCCCCCGGTGCGGCCCCACTCGCATATGTCGTGATCAAAATAGATATCCGTGGATGCGGAGTTTACGCGCAGGAAGAACAGGCCGCCGGATCTCAGCATCCTTGCCACCTTCTCAAAATATCCCCTGATCTGCGCCTTGGTCCCGTGTTGGAACGCCTGTATCGATATGATATAATCAAGCTGGCTCTCCGGATAGCTTGCAAAGTCTACACAACATAGCCTCTCTGCTAGATCCGGCCTCCGCTCGGACAGCTGCCTTATCGCCATAGGTGACGAGTCGATCCCGAGAATCCCCAGTCCAGAGTCTGCAAGAGGGATGAAGTTCCTCCCGTTGCCGCATCCGACATACAGTCCGTCCCAGCTGGCAACATCGGCAGCACCGGCAAGCACGCTTCTTATTTTGTCGGTAAAATCCACGCTCGGGGCGTCCGAGTATCTCCCGTTTGTGTATTCGGCATCCCATCTCTGCGATACCGGACCGCCATTTCCCGTCATATACACACCTGTCACGGCGTATGAGGTCACGTCCCCCTGTTGACTAGGCGTGAAAATCATAGTCATAGATGTCAGTTCGTGCCTGATTGGCAGGGGTAGGTGACCTCATACGTCACGGCTGCTATTTATCAACTGTATCAGACCGCACGCAACAGGCAGCTCGCCCCAGCATGCAGGCGTGAATTTTGCTGCAAGAGGGTTTGAGCATGAAAGCCGAGGAGATCCAACCGATTACGGACCGGTCTTGGAAATGTTTAACTTTGCCAGAAACCACCCCTACTTATGGCAGGTCTGTCCCTTACGAGCCCCGACTTTGAGCACGGGGCAGAAATCCCAAAAAGGTTCGGCTACAAGCACGGCAACTCCCGCCCGTCGCTGTCCGTTCAAAACATCCCTGCAGACTGCAGGTCACTTGCACTGATAATGGACGATCCTGATGCCATGGGTGCCGTTGGAAAGGTCTGGGTTCACTGGGTGGTCTGGAATATTTCCCCTGAAAGCCCCAACTTCACCGAGTCGGGTGCCCCCCCGGGCTCCAAGGAGGGAGTTACCGATTTTGGTCAAACAGGCTATGGCGGTCCGGCGCCTCCTGACAAGCGCCATACGTACATTTTCAAGCTATACGCCTTGGATGTAAAGCCCGATCTGGAACAGGGCTCGTCCAAGAAGCAGCTGGAGGAGGCAATGCAGGCCCACATTATTGCCCAAGCAAGATTGGAGGGAACCTTTGCCCCGTGACATACTTTGCGGCCCTTGGATGTGCCGGCCTCATGGAGGCGCAGGCGGCCGCGTGCGGATCTGCAGGCGGCCTGATCTGAGCTGTGCCGCGCTTGGAGCCGTTTTGCGGGGGAGCTGGGAAGGATCGTTTTTTTCAAAAGAGTAATAAGCAATCTTTCCACCCTCTAGTAATTGGAAAACAACTCGGCCCAAAAAGAGAAATTCCGTTTTTCCCTGCACCATGCGGCCATCATAGGAATCCTGGTGCTTGCGTTTTCGGCGTCCTTTCTCATCCGCTCGCAGGCCCTGGATTTTGGGTTTGAGCTAAACGAGTTTGACCCCTTTTTCAACTACAGGGCCACAAACTACATTGTAGAAAACGGCTTTGCAGAGTATCTTGACTGGCATGACGAGATGAGCTGGTACCCCAACGGGCGTGACATCTCTGCAACCTCCCAGAGCATGCTGCACTATACGGCGGCTGCGACCTACCAGATCTTCGGCATGGGTTCCAGCCTTTATGACTTTACGATAGTCTTCCCGGTCGTCTTTGGCTCCATGACAAGCGTCGTGATCTTCGCCCTTGTACGTGTGATCGGCGGCACGAACGCCGGACTGATTGCAGCCCTGCTTTATTCCATCTCCCTTCCCATCATCATACGCGGACTGATTGGATGGTTCAAGTCAGAGCCGCTGGGGCTGTTTTTTGGATTGCTGGCAATCTACCTGCTCCTGAGCGGAATCAAGACGCAAAACCGCAACGAGGGAGTCCTGAGGGTTGCGGGGGCAGGCATGTTCCTGGCATTTGGGCTTGCCTCGTGGGGCGGAATCCAGTTCTTTTTGATGCCGCTGGGCGTGTTCTTTTTGGCACTGCCGTTCCTTCGCAGTGATTACAGGTTCCAGATCTGGTCGATCCCCCTGTTTACGACGGTCCTGATGCTGGCGCTCCTGCTGTTTGAGAGGCCGGGATCCGGCTTCATTACCGGGATTGGGGGATTTACGATTATAGGCCCGACCATATTCCTGGTCGCCTGCTGCGTCATACAGTCCAAAAGCCCAGTTGGCAAGAAGTTCCGCAACGGAATCCTGCTCCTTGCGGGGGTGATGGCCGCCGGAGCATCCATAATAGTTCTGAGTTTTTCCACCACCCTGCTGAGCCTGCCAAGCTACAGGTACCTCAACGCAGTCAACCCGTTCCTTACCACGACAAACCCGCTGACGGACTCGGTCTCGGAGCATGCAACAACAACGCTGGAGCAGTCGTTTTTCTTCCTGTCGATAATGATGGTGTTTGCAGGGATCGGGGCGTGGCTGATACTTAGCGACAAGAGGCTCAGCTCCGGGCCGCACCGCGACATGATGGCATTTGCGCTAATTACGGGCATCCTGGGGGTGTATGTCAGCTCCTCCTTTGTCAGACTGGAGGTGTTCGCCTCGATCTCCGTAATAATCCTAAGCTCCATAGGAATCTCAAGGCTCATAGAAAACACCTCGTCTGGGCAAGCCGGGACGAGGCTCCCATTCAAGTCCGCGCTGATCGGCGGAATAGTCGTACTGTTTGTCTCCCCGCTGGTCATTCCCGCCGAGGGGAACTGGATTGATGCGGTCAAGATCCCGCCTACCATACTCAGCGGGGGAACCCCCCTCCCATACGTCACGCCTGACTGGCCCTCCACGCTGTCGTGGATTCACGCCAACACCGCCCGGGACTCTGTCGTGGCTGCGTGGTGGGACTATGGATACTGGATAACCACCGTCGGCGAGCGCACGTCCCTTGTCGATAACGCCACGCTGGATACCGAGGCAATCCAGAACGTCGCAAGAATGCTGCTTGCAAATCCCGACGACTCTTGGAGAATGCTGCAGGAGGTGGATGCCGACTATGTCGTTACCTTCGTTGTGTCCCAAAAGGTATCCTCCACAGGCGAGCTTGCCCTGTACCAGCTGAGGGGCGGCGGGGACGAGAGCAAAAAGCACTGGTTTGTAAGGATAGCCGAGGAGCCCCTGGAAAAATACCTGCACGTTGACGGCGTCAGCGGAAACGACTATTTCTGGAATGAGACCATGCTGGGCCAGATGTTCCCATACACGCCGATAATCTACGTTGATCCCGCATCAAACACGCAGTCTCAGACCTATGTCCCCGGCTATGTCCCGCTTCACATCAAGAGCGTCAAGCTGCCGTCCGACGGCGACGGCCCGCTGCGGCTGGCATACGCATCGCCCACCTTTAACGACGACTCTGACATCGTCTTTGGCGTCTTCGTTTACGAGGTAAACGACGACTATGTCTTGAAGGGCTAGCCGTCCTGGTATCTCTCGGCCAGCCTGTACCTCATGTACCTGTCATCGGGGGAAAACTTTGCGGGGTGCACGGATGTTGTGTCCTCCCGGCATCTGGGACACGAGGCCTTCATCGTATACGTCTTGCACCTGGCGCACCTTCTCAGCTGATAGCGCATCGTCATCCAACCCTTGTCTTCTTCGAGTCTTCCCTTTCGAATCTGAACGCCCCCTTTTTCTTTTCTATGGACTGCTGAACCTCTGCAATCACGGGCTTGATGGCCCTCTCTGCGGCCTTAAAGTCGGGGGCGGTAATCCCCAGCCGATACTTTGGCGCACCTAGGTAGGTGACCTCGATCTTCACCCCGTCCCGTCCCCTGATCGCCTCCTGCAGCGCCTTTTTGATGATTTCCACCCCGTCTGGCCTCGAGCTTGTAATCTCCATTATCCCCCTGACCTCTACTGACGGAAGCTTGATCTTTGAGCACACCTCCTCCATGGCATCCAGTATTTTTTTTGAGATCTTGAGTGACTTTGCCGTCGCCGCGCCCCTTGTCGCTATGTCCATGAACGCATCAAAGAGGGAGTCGTATTTTGAAAACAGCAGATCCTCGACGTCCTCACGTTCCCTGTCTGACATCCCCGCCTTTTCAACTATGCTGCCCATCAGCGTGTTTCCCTTCTCCTCCTGCTTGACCTCGAGGAGCTTCCTCTTTTTCTGGTCTGCAGAGACCTGCTTTAGCGACAAGTCAATGTCGTTTCTCCCCGGATTCACCTTTTTTACCAAAAGCACCTTCTTCTCCCCGTGCCTTACAAACTTCCCGACGGACCTTATCCATCCGGGCGCAATCTCTGATATGTGCAGGAATCCCTGCATGTCATCATACTCGTCTAGCGTGACATATGCCCCATGATCCATGATCTTCGAGACTGTAGCCACAACAATCTCCCCCTGCTCGGGCAGTTCCAGATCAGAAGACATAGTGCTCAAACCAAGCCATGTGTAAATTAATGTTGCTTGCTAAAAGTCAATCCCACGCTTGGCCCTGATCCCCGCCCTGTACGGGTGCTTGACCTCCCTCATCTCCGTCACAAGGTCTGCCAGATCAACGATCTCCGGCCTTGCATGGTTGCCTGTTAGCACCAGATCCAGCCTCTCGGGCCTTGAGCTGATCAGCTCAACCACCTCGTCCAGGCCAACCAGGCCCAGGCTTACCGCATAGTTGATCTCGTCGAGCACGACCAGGTCATACCTGTCCGACGAGATCTTTTCCCTGCATATCCTTACCGCCTCCCTTGCGATCCTCTCGTGATCCTCCCTCGGACTCTTGTCGTCCATTATTCCGACGAATCCCTTCCCGACGGCCGTCATCTCAAGCTCCGGCTCCAGTCTCTTGGACGAGTCCATCTCGCCATAGTGCCACGAGCCCTTGATGAACTGGATCATGCAGATCCTTTTGCCGTGTCCTACGGCCCTCAGGGCCATGCCCAGGGCGGCAGTTGTCTTTCCCTTTCCATTGCCCGTATAGACGATTACCAGTCCGTCCTTTCCCATGGCGCACCTAGGACCATGCTCGGTAAAAAGATAACCAGCAGACTATAATTGAGCAGGGGCCCCATCCTGTGTGTTGAGGATACCTAGAATTGTCTTGGCCGGTGCGGCAAGCGGCGTGGGAAAGACGTCAATCACATGCTCGATCATCTACGGCCTCAAAAAACTCGGATATGGCATACAGCCGTTCAAGGTGGGCCCGGATTATATAGATCCCGGCTATCTCTCATCGGTGTCTGGACGGCCCGCCCGCAATCTTGATGTCTGGCTGATGGGGGCCAGGCGGCTGCTTGAGGAGTTCACCGGCAACTCAAAGTCCGACGTCTCCATCATCGAGGGCGTGATGGGCTATTACGACGGATTTTCGGGCAGAAGCAACCATTCTAGCACCCACCATGTGGCGGCCATCACCAGGTCAAGCACGATCCTGGTACTAGACGCCGGAAAGGCCGCCAGATCCGTCGCCGCCACCGCGCTGGGATTTGCAAGGTTTCACAGGAATTCAAGGATTGCCGGGATCATACTCAACAGGGTGGGCAGTAAAAGGCATGAAGTCCTGTGCAGGGAGGCGCTGCAGGGCCTGAGAATCCCGGTCATCGGCGCCGTTCCCAAGAGTCCGGAGTTTCTCCTAGAGTCCAGACACATGGGACTGATCCCCGCCGGGGAGGAAAAAGGCCTGCGGAGGAGGATTCTGAGGATGGCAGAGTCGATGTCTGACTTTTTAGACCTTGATCAGATTCTGAGGATAGCAGACAGCGCGGCATCCCTGCCCGAACCCCGCAAAACCAGGCCAAAAAAACCAGCAAGTACAGTAGCAGTTGCCCTCGATGACTCTTTCAATTTTTACTATCCTGCAAACCTTGAATCCCTGCAGCGGGAGGGGGCGCGGATCAAGTTTTTCAGCCCGATCCGCGACAGAAAACCGCCGGTATGTGACGGCATATACATCGGCGGCGGATTCCCCGAGGTACTGTCGCAGTCGCTTTCAAAAAACACCGCAATGAGAAAAGCGGTTAAAAAACTGGCGGGCGACGGGATCCCCGTCTATGCGGAGTGCGGCGGACTGATGTATCTGACCAACTCAATTCATGACGGCAAAAGACGGCATCCGATGGTCGGATTCCTGGACGCCGATACGAAAATGACCGAAAAAATGAAGCTAAGCTATACAAAGGCAGCCGTCACCTCCAGATGCATCCTGTCTGACTCAAAAAAGCGGCTTCAGGGCCACGAGTTCCACTATTCGGAGCTGTCCGACATCCCAAGGGATGCGAGGCTTGCCTATGATCTGGAGATTGGACACGGGATATCGGGGAAAAAAGACGGGATTGTCCAAAACAGCACGCTGGCATCCTACTGCCACCTGTTCCTGGACGCAAAAAACTTTGCCGGCACGTTTGCCTCAAACTGCAGGAGCTATTCACGGCGATGACCTGAACCGTACGGGGCCCGCCCCCCGAAGGTCAACCGGGCACGAGCTTGCCTGCAGCCGTGGCCCCCACGCCCGGACGCCAAGGGCGACGCGGCCCCGTATCCTAGATCATCTTGTAGAGCGCGTTGATTATTGCGGCTGCGACCGCACTTCCGCCCTTCCTGCCCCTGTTGGAGATGTACTCGGCCCCGGAGGATACCAGCTCCTCCTTTGACTCTGCTGCCCTGATGAACCCAACCGGAATGCCTATGACCAGCGCCGGCCTGGCCGCCCCCTCCCCCATCATCCTCAAGACCTCCAGCAGCGCCGTCGGTGCATTCCCGACTGCGACTATTCCCCCGTCGATCTGCCCTGCAGACATCCTCATGCATACCTGGGAGCGCGTCTTCCCCTCCCGCCTTGCCCTCTCCATCACGTCTGCGTCAGAGATCCTGCAGACAACCTCGTTTCCATGGCTTTTTGGGTTCTGCTTGTTCATTCCGCCAACGACGCCGCTTACATCTGCCACAATGCTGCACCCGCCCTCCAGCGCGCTAGTCCCGTCCCGGATGGCGTTTTTGGAGAACAGCATCGTGTTTTTGCCTGCAAAGTCAAAATCCGCAGTCGTATGAATGACCCTCCTCACTATCGGCCACTCTGACTCGTCAAAGTTGTGGGGGCCTATCTCGTCCTCAATCACCCGCATGCTTGCATCCTCGATCGACTGCCCCCTCCTAGTCTGCATCCTCCACCTCCCTTGCACGCTCCAGTATGAGCTCGATCATTTTTTTGTCAGCCCCTAGATGCCTTGTCATGCAGACATTTTGCAGGCTCGACTCTTCCAGTGCCGGATTCAGGTCCGCATAGACGTCGGTTTTCACATGTGCGCCCTCGTGCAAAAAGTAAAAGACTACCGCCAGGGCCTTTGGGTCGTTTTTCTGGCAGGCCCTGATTCCGGCCGGAATGTCCGGCTGCTCTATCTCCAGGAAGCAGTGCCCCACGTTCCTGTACTGATCTCTCAGCCCGTCTACGACGTATTTCAGGGACATCTGCGCGTTGGGGTCCTTGCTTCCGTGGCCTATCACCAGCACGTCAACCTCGCTTTTTTCCAAGGCGACCTGCTTTTCCTCTAGCGCCGCACCGATTCTGCTGTCTACCAAGTCAACCAGGGTCTGGTGCATGCTCATCGGCTTGGTCACGACAAACCTTACGCCGGTCTCCCTTTGATACTTCATCACGTCTGCCACCGCGGCCTTGACCTTTTTGCCCGGATACAGGAAGTATGGGACAATCGTCAGGCTTTCAATGTTCCTTGCAAGCGCCCCCCGAATCCCGTCCTCGATGAACGGGGGAACCACCTCCAGAAAGCAAAAATCGGCAAACTCATAATTTCCCGCCTCCCTTACGCCTTTTGAGATTATCTCCAGCTCCTCTGAGGCCTCCCTTTCCCTGCTTCCCCTGTCGATGATTAGCAATCCCCTTTTCATTCTGCCTTCCTTGCCACTGCAACTGTCAGGTCCGGAGGGAATTTCTGCTTTTCGACCACCAGCCTGCCCCCTGACACCAGGAGGGCGGCTGCCTCCGATACGCTGGCAGTCCCCTCAAACGCTCTTACGGCATCTGAGGGATTTGGGGCATTCACGACTGCCAGCTCCCCCCTCTCTACGTACTGGACCGGGACGCCCATCTCCTCTCCTGCCCGAGTCAGCCCCTCAACATCCCGCGGCTTTTTTATCGAGACCAGCCTGCTAATGGACTCTGGACTCAGGCCGTATTTTTCAAATGTCTTCTGAATCCCCCCCAGTATGGTATCCCTGGACGTGTCCCGGTGCAGCCCGATGCCCACCACCAGCGATTTTGGCCTGTATACTACCGACCTTGCCATACCCGGCTCTACTATCCTGTCGGTAATTATCAGGCATGCCTTGGAATCTGATCCCCTTGCCTCCTCCAGGCTGTCAAAAACCGTGACGTTTCCCGGCAGCCCTCCACTCCACCAGCCCCTCTCCCCCGCATCCTGATAGACCCCGATCTTTTCATTGTTTACCATGTGCGCACTAGTCGCAGTTACCGCCGAGTCGTCCTCGATCTTCCAGCCAAACTCCCTCCCAACCAGATCAACTGCGATGGTCTTGTTCACATCCGCAGCAGTTGTAATTACCGGCGTGGCGCCCAGCCTGCCTGCAACCTCCTCTGCCAGCCGGTTTGCCCCGCCCAGGTGTCCGGACAGGACGCTGATGACAAAGCTTGCCTTGTCGTCTATTACGATTACGGCAGGATCCGTTTTCTTGTCCCTGAGATGCGGTGAGACCAGCCTGACTACTGCGCCCAGCGAAAACAGGCATACGAGCGCCTCGCTGGTCCTGAACAGCTCCCCGATTTTTTCTGCCGGCGGCTCTGAAAACCAGGATATGGCCGGCTCCCCGGTCTTGAATTTTTCAGGGGCGTACAGCCTCCAGCCCCCAAACATGTCCCTGATCTTCCTGCCAATCTCGACCCCGTTTTTTGTGATCGCCAGGATGGCCACCCTTTCCACAGTTATCCGCCCCGGCTTTTAATAAAATATCTTTACCTTTGTGCCAGGACTGCCCCGTCAAAGTCAAACAATATCACCCGGATTGGAACCCTCCCCCCGGAGAAATCCCGCATATGCCTGTAGACGTTGTCGCATACTAGCTGAAAAAACCCGTCAATGCCGTTCTCCTTTACTATTTCAGAGACGTGCCTGGCAGTGTTGGCATCCAGGATCTGCCCGGATACCGTCCCGTCTGCGCCACACTGCGCGGCCAGGCCCGCCAGAAACCCCATGTCCACCTTGGATCCCTTTACGTGGGTCTGCCTCACCCCGGCCGCCATCTTTGCCAGCTTTCCGATGAATCCCACCACATAGGCCTGCTCCACGCCCTTTTTTGCGCACTGCTGGATTGTATACCCGGAAAAGTCGCCCATCTGCACAAAGCAGTGCTCGGCCACATCCACGATTCCCTTCGAGAGCTCCTCGCTGCGGCCGCCAGTGGTCAGCACGACGGTCTTGTCTCCCGCGGCAACCGCAACGTCGAGACTCTGGCGTATGGCCGCCGCATAGGATGCCGTAGAAAACGGAATGACTATCCCGCTTGTACCGAGAATTGAAATTCCGCCCACGATCCCCAGCCTCGGGTTGTCTGTCTTTGGCGCAAGCTCCTCCCCCCTGGGCACGGAGATGACCACCCTGATCCCGCCCTCCTCCAGAACATCGCCGCCGATCTCACTCAGGTTTTCCACAATCATTTTTTTTGGAACCGGGTTGATTGCAGCCTTGCCGATCTCCAGTCCCAGACCCGGCTTTGTCACCGTGCCTACTCCCGCACCCCCGTCAATCTCAATCCGGCCCCGGTTCCCAGTCAGCTCCAGATTCACGACGATCTCGGCGCCATGCGTAACGTCCGGATCGTCCCCCCCGTCCTTTATTACGGAGCACCGCGCGCGCGATTTTTCAAACTCGCACCTTTCAATCTTGATGCTGATATAGTCCCCCCTGGGAATCCTAACGTCTGCAGACTCGATATTTCTCTGATCCCTTACTGCAAGCAGTGCGGCCTTTGAGGCCGCAGCGGCGCAGGAGCCTGTCGTAAAACCGGTGCGCAGCTTTTCTTGAGAGTCCACAAACTCGGTACCCGGGCTAGGATTTTATCTCTTATCACGGCACATCCTTAAAATCAGAGCGGCCGCACCCACAAGCATGCCTAACAGCCCCTCCATCGCCATTACCGGCGCCGGCGGCTTTGTCGCAACGAACCTCAGGGAGAGCCTGGGGGACCTTCGGCTCTTGAGCTTTTCCAGGAACGCATTGACGCCGCTAAAGAACGAAAGACTGATACGCACCGACTATTCCTCTCATGAGCAGCTGTCCTCCCAGCTCAGGTCCACCGATGTCCTGGTCCACCTGATCGGCATCGGTGGGGACAGCAACGGGTCTAGGTGCGCAGATGTGAACGCCAACCTCACATCCAGAATAGTCAGGGCTGCAAAATCAGCCAAAGTCAAGCAGATTGTCTTCCTCAGTGGGCTGGGCGCATCCGGGGGCAGTACCGCCTACTTTATCTCAAAGCTCCAGGCAGAAAGAGCCATCCGCGAGTCTGGGATTGTCTATACTATTTTCCGCCCCTCCTTTATCATTGGCAGGGACGACTATCTGACGCGGCTGCTCAACCGACAGATCAAAGCCGGAACCGTATGCATTCCCGGTGATGGGAGGTATATCCTGGATCCCATATCCGTCCACGACGTCGTCGCCATCATCCGGGACTCGTTCATGAACAAGAAATTCTTTAAAAAGACCCTGGATCTTGTGGCGCCCAAGGCCATAACCTTCAGGGCCCTTGTCGCACTATACTGCAAAAACAAGCACGTAAGGATCTCCAAAATTCCCTTTGATGACTGCCTGCGTGACGCACTCACCGGTCAGAATCCCGTATACAGCGTGGATGATCTCGACCTCCTCTGCGGGGGCTATCTTGGCAATTTTGAGGAGCTGCACGAGGCATACGGCGGCCCCGTAAGGTCCGCGGAGGACTTTTTACAGGCCTGATTCCCGCCTCAGCGTGGCGGCCCTGTCGGTATACTCCCACTTGAATTCGGGCTCCTCCCTGCCAAAGTGTCCGTATGCCGCAGTCTTTCTGTAGATCGGTCTCTTCAGGTCCAGCTGGGAGATGATTCCAGACGGCCTCAAATCAAAGTTATTCCTTACGACCTCCTCGATTTTTTCTTCGGGAACCTTGTTTGTCCCAAAGGCGCTGATCATCAGGGATACTGGCTCGGCAACGCCGATTGCATATGCCACCTGGACCTCGCACCTGTCTGCTAGTCCCGCGGCCACTATGTTTTTTGCGACATACCTGCACATGTAGCATGCGGATCTGTCCACCTTGGATGGATCCTTTCCTGAAAATGCCCCCCCGCCGTGCCTTCCAAACCCGCCATAGGTGTCCACGATGATCTTTCTTCCCGTCAGTCCCGCATCCCCGTGGGGCCCCCCTATCTCAAACCTTCCCGTGGGGTTTACGTGGATCCTGATGTCGTCGTTCCACCACCTGCCGCAAACCGGCCTGACTGCCTTTTCAATCAGCTCCCCTGAGATCTCGTCATTGGAGACACCTGGGGCATGCTGTGTAGAGACTACTATCGTCTCAATCTTTACCGGCCTGTCGTTTTCATAGCGGACAGAAACCTGCGACTTTCCGTCCGGCCTGAGCCACGCAATGGCCTTTGACTTTCTTAACTCTGCCAGCCTGGCAGTCAGCCTGTGTGCAAGCAGGATCGGCAGCGGCATGAGCTCCTCTGTCTCGTTGGTCGCATATCCAAACATCAGGCCCTGATCCCCGGCGCCCTGCTCCCTGTCCCCTGTCGCAGTAACCCCCTGGCTGATATCCTGGCTTTGGGAGTGCAGTCTTAGCTCTACGGTGCATGACCTGTCATCGAATCTCAGTTCGGGGTTGTCGTATCCGATATCCCTGACCACGCTTCTGACTAGCTCCTCCTGGGCCGCCTTGTCAAACTGTGCCTTTGACGTCACCTCGCCTGCAACAGCTACAAAGTCCGTAGAGGCCATCGTTTCTACGGCAACCCTCGAGTCTGGATCCTGCCTCAACAGTTCGTCTAGTATCGCATCTGATATCTGATCACACACCTTGTCGGGATGTCCCTCGGTAACTGACTCTGACGTAAACAGAAATGTCCTGGACATAAAATCACATGAACTACAGCTCGTTTTCTAGCTTGATGAAAAGCACGTTGTTTCCTCTCACTATGACCCGTCCATAATTTGCAATTACCCTGTCCTCTTGCAGCTCTTCTGCATCCGTCATGATTAGATTCATGTAGGAGTCCACGTTGTCCATTTTTCCCTTGTACTCTACCTCGTTTTTGAGTCGAACAGTTACCGGTTTTTTTGTGCTTTTTTGCAGCGTTGTCAATGGCCTTTTTGAACCTGTCTGTGACATCCGTTAATCACTTGTGTGCTTTGCTTGCACTCTAGAATAAAAGCCTTGCCTATTCCACGTCCGGGAGGGGGGGACTCCTTTAATTTTCCATAGTGGTTAACCTTATCGTGGTTATCAGCAAAATACCCCCCATTGACAGTTTTTTCAAAAACGGGACGATTCCGGATGGAATCCTGATCGACGTGTTTGGCGCAAACGGCACCGGAAAGTCCCAGCTTGTCTTGCAGACCGCAGTCCACACAGCCTCAGGCGGCAGGCCTGTCCTGTTCCATGACACCACCGGTGCATTTAGGCCAGAAAGAATGCTTGAGGTCATCAGGGCCCATGACCTGGATCCGACCCTTTTGGACAGTATTGTAGTTTCCCGCATAACCAACGTTTCAGAACAGGTGAACTCGCTGTCAAAAGTCAGGCCGGGAGCCTTCTCATGCCTGGTCATAGACAACATATCTGACCTGTTCTCGTTTGAGTACTCCGGCGAGGGGCGGTCCATTGAGCGAAACAGGCGCCTTCTGAGATACATGAGGGGCCTCTCCACGCTTGCAGTAACTAGCGGCATGACGGTCCTTCTGACCAACGTGGTGAGAGACTCCGACGGCGGGCAGGTTGAGAACTTTGGGAAAATCATCGACCTGTTCACCCATGTAAAGATAAGGCTTGAAAGGCTAGGCAAAAAACACAGGTGCACGTGTTTTTCTGCGTTTGAGCAAAGGACCTTCAGCTTTGAAATAAACACCTCCGGAATTTCCGTCCTCCGGCAAGGCCGTTCCGGGGGAGACTAGAGGCGGGCACAGAACCCTGATTCCCATCAGTTATTACTGTGATACTATATGCTATATGTCTAGTCGGTGTTGTGGCATATGGAGGAATCAGACCAAACGTATGGCTCCCCCGGGATTGAGGAGATCCGGGCAAAGTTTTCCGTCCTGGGATTTGACGGGCTGACAGAAATCCAGCAAAAGGCCGTTCCCCTGATCCTGAACAGGAGGCACTCGCTCCTGATCGCGCCTACCGGATCTGGAAAGACAGAGTCCTCCGTGATCCCGATCTTTTCTCTGCTGAGACGATCCAAAAGGCCCGGCAAGATCAAAGCCCTGTACATCACCCCCCTGCGCGCCCTGAACCGCGACGTTTTCAGAAGAATCACCAGGTATGCCCGCAGTGAGGGTTTGACAATTGAGATCCGGCACGGTGACACGCCCCAAAAAGCCAGGCGCAGGATTTCAGACAACCCCCCCGATGTCCTGATAACCACCCCCGAAACCCTCGTCATCCTCCTTGCCCAGAAAAAGTACCTTGACGCCCTCTCGGAAGTCGAGTGGGTGGTCGTAGACGAGGTCCACGAGCTGCTGCCAAGCGAGCGCGGAACGCAGCTGGCGCTCAGCCTGGAGCGGCTGCAGCAAAACTCCCAGACCCAGTTTACACGGGTCGGACTATCTGCGACGGTAGGCAATCCGCGGGATGCCGCGCAGTTCATCGCGGGAACAAGCCGGAGGTTTGCGATTGCCAGGGATACCTCGGTTAGAAAATACGATGTCGGCGTGCAGTACGTGGACGGTACGGTAACCGACGTTGCAAACTCCATCGCCGGCTATGTCGCAGGCCAAAATCTTGACTCCCCCGTCCTGCTGTTTACGAATACGCGGGGGGAGGCGGAGTTTCTGGCGTCAGTTCTCAAGGAAAAATCCGGCATCGGCATAGAGCTGCACCATGGCTCGCTGTCAAGGGAGGTGCGTGAGGACACCGAGGAGTCCCTCAGGAGCGGAAGCTCGGGGATAGTCGTGTGCACCTCGTCCCTTGAGCTGGGGCTGGATATTGGATCCGTCGAGCTGGTGATCCACTACGGCTCTCCCAGGCAGGTATCCAAGCTAATCCAGAGGATAGGCAGGAGCAGGCACAACCGAAGCTCGTCTGCCAGGGGACTCGTCATTACGAACAATGCCGATGACGAGCTTGAGGCAAAAGCCATCCTCCAGCGCATCCGGGAGGGCGCAATCGAGGAGCAAAAAATCCACACCGGCGCACTTGACGTCCTGGCACACCACCTGGTGGGGCTCACGCTGCAGCTCGGGGAGGTCTCCGTCGAGGGGGGCTATGAGATTGCACGGCAGTCATTCCCGTTCAGGGAGCTGCCTCTAGACGAGTTCATTTCTGTCCTGGACCTGCTGGATTCCAGCCACCTGATCTCCTTTGATCGTGAAAAAATGAGCTTTTGGAAGAGGAGCAGGACCTTCAAGTATTACTTTGAGAACCTCTCGACAATCCCCGACATTCTAAAGTTCAGAGTCTTTGACGCAATAGGAAAAAGGGCCATTGGGACCCTTGATCAAAGGTTTGTCGGCGACCATGGCGATCCCGGGGGCGTCTTCGTACTCAGGGGCTCCCACTGGCGAATTATCAGCGTGGATGAAAAGTCCCTGACAGTAAACGTAGAGCCCGTCCGGGGCGCCGGCGTCACCGTCCCCTACTGGGAGGGCGAGAGCATACCCGTCGACCTCTTGACTGCGCGCAGGGTCGGCTCGCTTAGGGCAAAGGCCTCCACGGGGGAGCTGGAGGTAGCAAGCAGGATAATCCCCGAGCTGAGGCTTGGGGCCGTTCCGGACGAGGGAACGATGGTGATCGAGTCCGTCAGAACCGACGGAAGCATAGTCTTGCATTCCTGCATGGGAACAAAGGTCAATTCCACGCTGGCCGCCCTGCTCTCCTCGATGCTTTCTGCAATCCTGGGCTACCAGGTGGATGGCCGCTCTGACGCCTACAGGATTGCGCTTACCTCCAGGGGACGGATCTCTGAAAAAATCCTGACCGGGGTCCTGCATGACCGGTACGATCTAGGCGAGGTCGTTTCGGCGTCACTGTCTGGCACGCATAACGTGAACTGGAAGACCTGGTGCGTTGCCAAAAAGTTTGGAATTGTCAGCCGTGACTCTGTCTATGAGAGGAAATCGGCGCGGTTTCTTTATGAGAGATACGCAGGCACCCCGCTGGTCAAAGAGTCCCTGCGCGAGCTGTTCCATGACAAGTATGATCTGGACAACACGGACAAGATACTGGAGCGCATCAGAAACGGCGGGATCAGGACAGTCTGGACCGACCTTGACAGCTTTTCAAAGCTGGCAGAGCCAATCCTGGATCACACCGCAAAGTACTACTCGAACCCGTCCAGCGTCGACAAGGGAATCATGGACATGGTAAAGGCAAGGCTGCTAAAGACAAAACACCGCCTGGTCTGTGTCAGGTGTGGGAGGTGGGAGCGCTCCGTCCAGACCAGCGAGGTCAGCTCGGCGCTGGCCTGCCCCCGGTGCAAGGCGCGCCAGATTGCCGCCACGTACTACTCTGACTATGATCTGCCGAAAATCGTACGAAAAAGGCACGACGGCAAGAGGCTGACTCCTGATGAAAGGCACAGGTTTGAGAGGGCGTGGAAGGTCTCCTCCCTGATTGAGAACTTTGGCAAGACCGCGCTGATTGTCCTCTCCGGCTACGGGGTGGGGGCCGATACCGCAGCTAGGATACTGCGCAACATGGTAGACGACGAGGTACTGTACAAGCAGATCTACGAGTCCGAGAGGCAGTACGTGATGACTAGGGGCTTTTGGGACTCTTAGGCGTGATCTTTGAGAAACCGCCAAGGGTCAGCTCTACTCTTCCCTCAATCCCGGCCTTTGCACTCAGTCCCGTAATCGAGACGATCTCCCCTATGCTGCACTTGTCCACAAGCCTTGCCTGGTTTCTCCAGCCCTTGACCCATATCTGGCCGCTGTCGTCCTCGACTAGCATTTCAGACAGGCTGACGGTTTCCCCGCTCCGGGTTTGGATATCCCTGCGGTCGGTCTTCTTGAGAATGACCGACTCTACGCACACGTTTCTTCCAATAGACACGTCTGAGATCTTGGTCCGTAGCGATTCGATCGTCGGCATGCCCGCATCCTCGTCCAGCCTTCTCACAAAGGAGTCGCCGTCCAGCCAGACCGAGCTTCCATAGGCCTTTGATGGCATGCATTCTATGATGTCCCCCTCGTTGAACACCGCCGTGTTCTCAGACGAATCGACAACGTTGATGAAGTTCCTGTCCTTGTCGACTCCCACAACCATGTGATCGCCCGACTCGCTTTTGGAACTTGAGATTATTCTTACCACTATCGGTTCTGCCTCCTTCTGATCCTCGATTACAATCGTCGTGGCGTCGTTTCCGTGAATCTCCAGTCCCTGCATTCCCTGCTTTGCCCTTACACCGAATAGTTTTACGGTGGCCTTTGAGGAGATAATCTTGGGAATTGACGTCTCGTCCTTTCCCCACAGGACGACCCTGATCGAACTCCCATCGCTGCCCCTCAGTGACATCTTTAGGGCAGTCCCCGGCTGGCCCCTTGAGTTTGTGAACTTCATCGGGGATACCATCCCGTCCAGGGCACCGGAGACGACGACGTTGACGTCTCCCTCCTTTATGTCGCTTGAGCTCTTTGTTATAGAGTCGATCGTCGGGATGTCGCTATCGTCCTCCATCGGCTCGACCGTGGAGCCTGATCCCACGTTGATTGTGGGAGCCCCGTTCAGGTCGGACTTTACGTATGCCTTGATGATTTTTATCAGGTCTCCGGGCTTGAGGCCCTCTATTCCGGGAAGATTTGCCTTTTCATCCCACAGCTTTACGCTTGCCGTCGAATCGCCATCGTATACCGTCATGGTCCTCAAAAGGAACGGCGAGCCGTCCTTTCTCGAGTACTGCTTGGGCTCTGACAGGCTCAAAACCCTGGTCTCCAGCGATACCTCCTTTGCGCCGGCATAGAGGTCCTTTAGGCCGATTTCTGCCTTTGCGGGCTCACTCAGCGTGACTCCCAGGTCGGAGGCTATCAGGAACACCGCCCCCTGGTCTGTCAGATAGCCGGCACCGATCTTGTCCTTCTTTTCTTGGATCATCCCCTCGATCCTCTCCTTGGTGAGGTCGGGCCTTTGCTCCATTAGTTTTGACTGCAGCTCTTCTAGCGTGGACAACTAGTCTGTCATAATAATGATGCATTAATAAAAATTTCACTAACTACATTAGTGGCCGGATTTGATCCCAAATGTGCCGTGCATAGATGCCAAGTCAGTTTCAAAGTCGTACGGCAGCACGCTTGCCGTGGACAACTTGGATCTGTCGGTCGAATCAGGGCAGGTTTTTGGCTTTTTGGGGCCAAACGGCGCAGGAAAGTCCACGACCATCAAGATGCTCACAACCCTGATCCGGCCCTCGTCGGGCTCGCTGTCCATACTCGGAACAGATGCGATCAAAAACCCCCTCCGGGCAAGATCAAGAATCGGCGTTGTCCTGCAGCAGCCAAGCTACGAGCCAACCCTGTCAGTCGAGAGATCCCTTGACAAGTATGGGATGATGTGGAACGTTCCCGGATCCGTCAGAAAAAGGCGGGCAGAGCAGCTCCTGTCCGACTTTGATCTCACAGAAATCAGGAAAAGGAAGAACGAGGATCTCTCAATCGGCCAGCGCAGGCGCGTCCAGGTCGCACGTGAGTTCATGCATGACATGGACCTGCTTTTCCTCGACGAGCCTACCGTGGGACTCGATCCCCCCACCCGGAGAAGGCTGCTTGACTTTCTAAAAGACAAGGTAAGGTCGGGCCTGACCGTCTTTTACACCACGCATGTGCTGACTGAGGCAGAGTATCTGTGTGACAACATTGCAATAATCAACAGGGGGAGGCTGCTTACCATCGACACCCCCGAATCGCTCAAGAGGACCTACGGCCGTGAGAAGACCATCAGGATCAGGATCTCCGGGCCTGCGCTGAATGTCGAGGAGCTCAAGAGCATTCCAAACTGCACGGTTGACGAGAAGCTTGCCCTGATTACCATCAGCTCTGAGGACTCCGAGAGAATCCTCTCTGACGTGCTTGACACGCTGAGCAGGCGGCAAATCACAGTGGAGGATCTCTCCGTGGTTCCTACAAGCCTTGAGGAGATATTTCTAAAAATGGTGAATGGCGGGGATGCATCCGATAGCTAGGCTGGTAAACCGAAACCTCACCATTTCACTGCATCCGGGGTTTCTGATCTGGCAGGTCGTGTTCCCGCTGATCTACATCTTTGTTGCGGGGTTTGCGTATACGTCCCTGATCAGCGACGTTCCCTTTGGAAACAGGAGCCTCAGCTATCCCGCGTTCCTGGCCACCGGAATGATCGGGTTCAACATCATGAACAGCACGCTGGTATCCGGAATCATCATCTGGAATGATCGCAGGCATGGAATGTTTGAGCAGATCATGGCCGGGCCGTTTACTAGGACGCATTATGTGATCAGCAACATCTGCACGATCGGAATTGTCGGCCTTGCAAGCGCCGCACTGATTACGCTGGTTGGATTCCCGATCTTTGCCGATTCGGTGGTCTTTGAGGCCTACACCATCCCCCTGGTGGTCTTTGCCTCGGTAGTCGGCTCGATGCTGTTTGGCTCGATATCCTCGATAATCTCAACCCGCCTGAGGTCCAGCGAGGGGTTCAACGTGGTAATCAATACCGTCTTTTTGTTCTTTGCGTTTGTAAGCGCCGCGTTTTATCCCGCATCCGGCGCCCCCGAGCCCCTGGCGTCTGCCTTCTACCTGAATCCGCTGACCTGGCTGGTCGACGTCATTCGAGCAGGCATGTTCGGGGCAGTCACCGAGCTTGTGTTGGTGGAAATGGCCGTCCTGGTAATACTTGCATCGGGGCTGTTCTCACTGGCCACCCGGCTCCTGACACGCCTGGACTTTTGAGATAGCCCGGCCCAGATTCGAACTGGGGTCAAGGGCTCCAAAGGCCCCTATGCTTGACCTCTACACTACCGGGCTAACGGTATGACGGACCTCTCCTCCCTTAATGATATTTTCTATCCAAGGATCTGTGTAATCCCGGACACCTGATATGAGGATCTTCTCCGGATTGAAGGTTT
>CAYGCI010000004.1:0-20686 GCA_964348355.1 uncultured Nitrosopumilaceae archaeon
CCTCCGGAGAGACGCCGGCTGCAAGCTGCTTTAGCGGGGGCGGTACCTCCGCGTGTGCGGCCGCGGCAAGGACCGCGGCCAGAACGCGAGAGTCCCGTCGCGGTAAGGCGCCTGATCATGGCACGGTTGCCTGCAGGTCACCAAAAAGGCTACCGTCGCGTATCTGCTCCACAGTCCAATCAGGCAGAATACGCACCGGCTTGCCAAATCCGGCGCAGGAATGAGGCCACGCCCCCATGCTGGCCAGGCATGAGAGCCGTTGTTACGTGTAAGCTCGTCCCTAATTGCCAAGTGGGGCACCCACGCACCGGAGGATTGTCCGAGCCGCTCTCTGCAAAACACCTCCCGCACTGAGCATGAGGATTGTCGCCTAATTCACCAGAATTCCTGAAAACCGTTGAAGTACCATACGGATCAGGCGTGTAAAAGGGCGGGAATTCAGAAAAACATGCAGATTGAGTCAAATAAACGGAATTAGGCGACAACCCCCTGAGCATGACATCCTGCATTTGGGCAGACATACATACGTGGCGAATCTTGGACGGCCTCCATCACAGTGCCTGGCCGGTTATCCCCCGGTATGCAGCGACGTATCGCCGGGTCATCTTTTCTATAATCTCATCAGGGATTGCAGGAGGAACCGGCTCCCGCCCAGCGCTCCTTGCGTCATCAAACTGCCTTGCATGGCCGTGCTCAGTCAACCAGTCGCGGAGAATCTGCTTGTCATAGGCCTCCTGGGTTTTTCCGACCCGGTACAGCCCCTTTGGCCACAGCCTGTACTCATCCGGGCCTATAGAGTCGCCCAGGACAATCTCGTCACCGTCCAGGCCGAATTCCAGCTTGAGGTCTGCAAGAATGAATCCGGCAGAGCCGGCAGCAGATGACATCTCCTTGTAAATCTCAATTGATTTCTCAGAAAGCCAGTCAAACTGCTCCCGGGTTACCAGATTCATCTCAAGTGCAGCGTCCTCGTCCACAGGGATGTCATGCTCGGACTTTGTCGTGGGATCAAAAATCGGCTCTGGAAGCCTTGCGGCAACCTCGGTCTGCGTGCCAGCCGGAACCTGCACCTCCCCCCGCCTCCACCTGCCCACCAGGCTGCCGTAAAAATAGCCCCGGACGACGCACTCCATTGGAATCATCCTCATCTTCCTGACTATGATCTCGGTGTCAGACTCTCGTCTTACAAAGTGGTTCCTCACAGGCAGCTTGTTGAACCAGTATTCGGCAAACTTGCAGAGGATCTCGCCTTTTTTTGGAATGCTTTCCTTGAACTTGACGTCATACGCAGACACGCGATCACTGAACCTGAAGAGCAGGTGGCCGTCGTCATACTCATAAAGATCCTTGACCTTGCCAGACGTTAGAAACCTCAATCAGGAATAATCAGGCCCGCATGGAAATTAACCTTGCCATACACTCACGAACCCATCATTCCGACCATCTTTGGTGGAGTCCGGTACACCTTGCTGACCAGGATGTCATTGTCGGCTGTGACCGTGACATACTGCATGGAGTTGCCGTCAGGCGGGGAGACCATGATCTTCTTTCCGGGCTCCAGCGTGCCCAGATCCAGGGTGTCACCCTCGCCAAAGTTGACGCGCAGGCTGGTCAGCGGCTCCAGGCCGGTGTTTTGTATCGTGACGCGGGCCATGACAAAGAGGTTTTGCTTGTCCAGCAGCGGATCCACATAGATGTCATAGTCCTGCGTTGCAATCATCATGTCAGACAGGTTCATCGCAGTAACTGTGCCGACTCCGGCAATTGCGGCAATGCCAATGAATAGGACATAGCGGTATGAACCCAACTGGGATATCTCAGGGGGCATAGTATTAAAATCTGCAAGTCCTGCAGGGGTTGTCCAATTTTTTCCTGCAGGCTGCCCGTCTGCCCCGCAACAGGATAGCCCAGGCCCCCCTTCGTGATGTCAGATCGTGGGCACTCTTCGCTTATCCGGCGTCCCGGGAACCCTTTTCAAATCTTTAAAAACCCCCGTCCCCTACCATATTGAGTGGTGGCCTTCGGCCACATCGGAAAGCGACGCGGAGCTTCTCCCCTAGCTTTCCTTTTCTATAGAAACTTCTTCAGGCCGCAGTTTTGGTAGGAACCGGTTTTGGGATTGTAATCGAATTTTGTTTCGATTTTTTCATAGATCGCATTCCAGGATTCCGTAAACTTGTTGTCAGGATTGTTTCCGGTCCTGTGGTGCTTTCTAATCCCATACGCCATACAGTCGACAAGCTGGGACAGGTTTCTCCATCTGGAATCCGTGAAGAGGGGATCTTCGATGATGTATTCCAACCGGGAATGGGTAACAGCTCGGGCTCTGGAAGTTCAGGCACGAATTTTGCCATCAAAGAAGGCCGGCCCCGCGAATTGTGTATGCGGTAAAAATGATCCTGCCATACGCGTTTTGAAGAAACTGTGACAGCGTGCTAAGGCCGGTAAACTGGAAGCTATGCTCAAACCTGTCCTTGAGATAATCGTGCAAGCTGACCAGATCTGCATTGAGGTAGTAACTGGGCAATGCGTCCGTTTTATCTGCGCGTTTTCGTTTCTTTTTTGCCTCCTTGAGGGACCAGTTCTCAATGAATCTTGTCCAGATCACGTTTCTTTGTTCTAGGAACTTCAGGTATCGGGAATAGTCCTTTGATGCCAGCTTTGCCTCGGCCTCGATCAGTCCGACCAGGAACAGGGGGTTTTTGACCACGCTGAACGCGGCACTCTTTCTGTTCACCATTACGCGCAGGCCGTCGCCATCTTTCTCAATAGAATGCAGCCCGTTTTTCCCGCCATCTGCAAATTCCAGCATTACGCGTTTTCCGTTTTCCATGGTCACAAAACCGGACGCCTCCCTGAGCAGGAGCTCTGCGTTGGCCTTGCTTATCTTGGAGGCAATCTTTCCAGCTTTTTCCTCCCCCTCAAAATAATTTAGCATTTTTTGAATGACTGACGGGGTGGCGTTTTTTGAAGTGACGTTTCTGAGGGCCTCTTTTACTGCGGGATTGTTTTTGAACTCATTTACAGCCTCGTTGTATTCGCTGGAGTCATCCATGAATCCGGTCTTGTGGAAGTTTACTGGCACGTGATCCAGCGATAGTTCACCGATTATTTTTGCATATTCGGGGTGCTGTCTTATTCCAAACTTGTCATAGGAGCGGATTAATCTTCCCTGCCTATAAAGATGAATCCCGTAGTCGCCCTTGATGGATCGCTTTTCTAACAGTCCAATCCATCCCCTGATCCTGTGTTTGCTTGGAAGCTGCATGTCCAAATCCCTCCGCGTACCTCTTTGTATCTGCGGTTCAATTACTCTGCAGGCCAGTGAGTTTATTCGCAGCCTAATTTGGTTAGTCTTCAGGTGTGGGCCGTAACGGATTCCAAAGCGTTTTTTAAATTTTGAAGCCTGATTCGGATAAAGCGGTACTTTTAGGTTGGAAGTTATCACCGTTGTTCCGTGCCAGCCTGACTCATTACTGCTTTCCTCCACTTTGAAATTTGACCATTTTAGAGACTTGTCATTTATCCACTTGTCTTCATCGTATCTAACTGCAAACTCAACATCGGATTTTGGCTTTGATGTGGTAATGTCAAATGATTTACCCAGTGTTGAGCAGGAGCTTTTCATTCCCAAACCAAACCGTCCCAGTTTTTCTCCTTCTTTAGTTTCTTTAGCTATTGTCAACGCATCTTGCAGCTCTTTCAAATTCATTCCCTGGCCGTTATCTGCTACCGTAATGGTTTTTTTCTCAAAATCCAGTCGTATGTCAATTTGCTCGATTTTTCCTGGAATTCTAGCATCTATGGAATTGTCCACCAGCTCGGCTATCGCCTGTTCAGTCCGGTATCCGGTTAATCCAAGCTTTTGGATTAGGCTCTTATCTGGCGTGATGTCAACGGTGGTTTTTTTCGTCATGACGTATGATCCTATTTTGCGAATTTAGCTCTTTATCGCAGGATTACGCCTAGAAATATACAAATTAATGAAACCATATATGCGATACCAAGCCTTTATCGCAAGTTACGATCAAAAAATAGTCGTAGAAGGATTCGGAGTACAGGGCCCGATTCCAGTCAGGTGTCTGAAAAAAAGCCAGAGGTCCTCCGGAGCAAGAGAGCAGATCGTTGCAGCACACGGGTGTGAATTTTGCCGCAGATGGATTTTCACAAGGCTGAAAGATGAGGCAGCCTAGCCCGAGGATCCCTCATCATTTGAGCGCTCTCAGACTCGTTTCTTGTGTGCGGTGGTATTCCCTTGTGGTGCTCTGTCTTGCCCTAAAAGGCAAGAGTGCCAGTCATTGCCCCGTGCACCCTAGGTAAAACAAAACGCCGGTGCTTCTTGGGGTGAATCCTGCCCCCTGCCATACTTTTACTGGGACTCGCACAATTGCACCCGGCTGACTCGACCCGCGTATTGTTCTGATTCCCCGCCCTTTTTGTGCCACCCAATCCAGATAGCATCAAGGTGGTTTTCAGAGATTCTGATCAGGCGACGGCCTCGCAGAGACGATCCCGGGAACCGCCATGCCATCTCCCCGAGACAGCACACCAGAGGGCAGGATCCGGTCGCGTGACTGCGGCAGACATTTTTCCACGTCCCATGCTGACGAGTAAAGGCTCAGGCACTCCATGATCAGATGCTTATCCAAACGGCAGACGGCCCTCAGGAGTTTGTGGCAGCCACCATGCTCATTCAGACGCGTCACGGGAATCATGTTTGCCGCAGCCACCCTGATCCCGACGCCTGTGTTCCCTCCCCCCCCCCAATACGCCTGTCTAAAACCGCCCTCTTTTACCAGGGCCATCAATTTTGTGCGCTGCGGCAGGCAGGGCGCGCTACGGTCAGATGCAGCTGATCTGAAGGATTTTTTCAGTGTAGATTTTCGGCGGTGCGGGGGTTCAAGGACGGGGTGGCACTAGTGCCAGCAGGCATGGTTTTTGGATTTGCATGGTCCCTATCAGGACAGGATGTCGACCCCGTTCCAGAAGGCAATCCTGCCCCTGATTTTTTTGGCAGCGTCGTTTGGCTCGGCATAGTACCACGCGCAGTTCTTGTTTGTCTTTCCATCAACGGTCACAGAATAGTAGCTTGCCGTCCCCTTCCAGCCGCAAAACGACGTAAAGCTGGTCTTCTCGAAGAACTCCTCCCTTATCGAATCGGGCGGAAAGTAGTGGTTGCCCTCGACTACCACGGTGTCGTCGCTCTCGGCAATCACCCGATCATTCCAGACGGCCCTCATATCCAGCGATAGTCAGGGCAGTACTTAATTTTTTGCCGGCCGCCGGCGTACCTTGCCTGCTCCGGAGCAGGCCTGTCGATCCTCACGCCCAGCGACGAAAGGACGCCTTTTGCGATTCTATTGTCAAGGGAGCCGGGCACGGGGATCACCGCGCTGGGTAGGCCCTCGTGGTGCCTTGCAATGTACAGTACAGACAGCAGCTGGCTTGCAAACGACTGATCCATCACCTCTGGGGGGTGTCCCCCGGCTGCCACAAGGTTGGCCACGCGCCCCTTGGAGACAAGGAATATCTTTTTGCCTCCTGCCAGGGTGCACTCGTCGAGGCCGGCACGCACCTGCCTTACGGATCCCGACCGGAGCAGGTACTCCGAGTCGACCTCTACGTCAAAGTGTCCCGCATTGGCCACGACTGCGCCGGACTTCATCGATTCGATGTGTCGGGGGGTGATCACGTCGGTCATTCCCGTGCAGGTGATAAAGACGTCCCCGGTTCTTGCAGCAGAGCCCATCGTCATGACCTCGAACCCATCCATGTGCGCCTCAAGCGCCCTGACGGGATCAACCTCGGTAACGACGACCCGCGCCCCCATACCTCGGCATCTGGAGGCGACGCCCTTGCCGACCCAGCCATAGCCTGCAACCACCACCCGCTTGGCCGCAAGCAGCAGGCTCACTGCGCGAAGATACCCGTCAACGGTGCTCTGGCCGGTTCCGTACCTGTTGTCAAACAGGTGCTTTGTGCGGGCGTCGTTGACTGCAATGACTGGATAGCGCAGCCGTCCAGATTTCTCCAGCGAGCGGATCCTTGAGAGTCCGGTCGTAGTCTCCTCTGTGCCCCCGAGGATTTCCAGCTTGCTGAACCCGGGATCAAGGTGGGCAAGGAGGCTCAGCTCGGCGCCGTCGTCGGTCACGATGTCGGGCCTGTGTCCGAGCACCTGCCTCACGCACCAGGCAAACTCCCTCCGCGTCTGGCCAGACCAGCCATAGACGGCAACCCCCCTGGAGGCCAGAAATGCCGCGATGTCATCCTGCGTGGTCAGGGGGTTTCCAGAGGAGGCGGCCACGCGGGCTCCCAGCTGCCGGGCGCCGGCAAGCAGCACTGCGGTCTCCTTTGTGAGCTGCAGGCAGAATCCAACGGTGAGTCCGGAGAGGGGCCTTGATTCCTTGAGGCCCTCTATTATGCCAGTCAGCACCGGCATGTGGATGCGGGCCCACTCGTAGGAGAGCCTGCCCTGCCCCGCCAGGCTTCCGTCTTTAATCCTGCTCAACGAGCAGTGTAATGAACCGGTGGAATTAAGAGTTGGTTTCCAGGCGCTACTCGCCCTTCATCTCCTTGCGGGACCGAAACTCCGGGGTTATTCCCAAGGAGGCATAGTCTCCCGAGGAGCAGGTAAAGCACATCGAGTCGGCGGGGATTCCCACGGCGCTTGCCAGGTTTTCTGCATCGTTGTACCCCAAAAAGTCCGCACCGATGTTTTGTCTTACCATGTCGGTCAGCTCCTCCTCTGACAGATCCCCCCTACCGGAAAACGTTGCCAGCTCCTCCTGTGACGGAAAGTCGATCCCGGCATAGCATGGGAACCTGATCGGCGGATAGGTGATTATCATGCTTATCCTGCGCGCGCCTGCGCGTCGCAGCGCCTTGATGATTGCCCGGGAGCTGGTCCCGCGTACAAGGCTGTCGTCGATCACCACCACGTGCTTGCCCTCGATTATCTCCCTGATTGGCATTATCCAACGGTTGATCTCCACGCGATCGGTCTGGTGCGGCTCTATAAAGCTGCGCAGCGGTCCCTTCCTGCTGTAGCGATCCTTTAGGAGCCCCTCATCAAAGGAGACCCCGAGCTCCTGCGCATATCCCAGTGCGGCAGGCCTTGCAGAGTCCGGTACTGGAATGACGAGATCTGCGTCCTTGAGGGGGAACTTTTTTGCAAGGAACCGGCCGATGTTCTTTCTTGCGACATAGATGTTTGCCCCCTCCATGTTGCTTGAGGGGTGCGCAAAGTACGTGAACTCAAAGGAGCAGTGGGCGCGCGAGCCATCATCTGAGAACATCTCGGTCCTGATGCCGTCCCCGCTCATGCGGATCAGCTCCCCGGGCGAGACGTTTCGCCGAAGCCTCGCGCCGACTGAGGACAGCGCCGAGGACTCGGATGCGACTATGTAGGTGTCATCGGACTCTTTGTGGCCCAGGACCATGGGCCTGAATCCCTTGGGATCGCGTGCCGCATAGACGGAGCCGTCATCGGAGATGAACGTAAAGCAGTACGAGCCTATCATCTCGTTTTTCAGGACGGAGAGCGCCTTGCCCATCTGGCCGTTCTCTGAGATCAGGCCCACCAGCCGCTGGGCGGCCACCAGGGTATCGCTTGCGTTCTGCGGGGTAAACGAGCAGCCGCCGACAAGGTTTGAGAGCTCCTGGACGTTGGCGATGGTGCCGTTGTGTGCGACGCAGAGATCCTTGACCCTGAGGGGCTGGGCGTTATCCAGCGAGCTCCTGCCGATTGTAGAGTACCGGACATGCCCGATTACGCAGGGCGACGCGTACTGCTCGGCGATTTTCTTAAAGTCAGACGAGGAGGCCGTCACCAGGCCCAGGCGTTTTAGCGGCTCCTTTTTTGGGACTGCAAGGCCCCACGCCTCCTGTCCCCGGTGCTGCAGCGCGCGCAGTGCATCGATTGCCATGGGTATGACATTGGTTCCAGACAGGCTGTAAATCCCGACTACGCCGCAGTTCTCCTTGGCCTCAGGCACGCAAAACCAGCTCCTCCAACGACTTTAACCAGCTTGTCCGCGCCTTATCAACGCTTAGGCCGACGGCCCCGGCAGACCCCCGCCTGAACTCGATCTGATCGCCTCCAAACTCCCCGACTATTCCATAGTCTGCCCCCCTCTCGGAGAGAAGATCCATCACCTTGGATCTGTTTTTCTCAGATACGACCAGCAGGTACCTCGAGTGGCTCTCAGAGAAGAGCGACTTGTCGGCTGCAAGCCCGTCCCCGGGCAGCCCTTCAAGCAGGACTCGGCAGCCGATCCGGCCCGTCATGCACAGCTCAGATACTGCAACTGCCAGCCCTCCCTTTGAGCAGTCATGGGCGTCCTGCAGCAGATCCCCCCCGATCAGCGACAGGACCGCATCCATGTTTCTCTTGGACTGTGCAAAGTCAACCTCGGGGCACCGCCCGCCGACGAACCCGTGGATATACTCGTAATACTCAGAGCCGCCCAGCTCGTCGCGGGTGCTTCCAAGAACAAACAGCGAGTCCCCTGCCCGAACCTGCCGCGGGCATGGTGGCCTCTTGTCGGCCAGTCCCAGGACCCCGATCAGCGGGGTGGGCTTGATTGGGCCCCGCGGGGTCTCGTTGTACAGGCTGACCTTTCCGCCGACACATGGGATTTTGAAGTACTCTGCAAAGTCTGCAATCCCCCGCAGGGATTCCAGGAACGTCCAGAAGATCTCCGGATCCTCCGGGCTTCCAAACTGCAGGTGGTCCACCATTCCGACGGGCCTGGCCCCGGTACACACTATGTTGCGGCACGCCTCCTCAAAGCACCCGATTGCGCCCTGGCGGGGGTTCAGGTAGCACTGCTTGGGGTTCCCGTCCATCTTGACCGAGAGGAACCTGCCGTTGTCCAGCCTCAGGACTGATGCGTCGGCTCCGGGCTTGACGACGGTCCGGATTCCGACCTCGTGATCATACTGCCCGTACACCCAGATCCTGCTTGCGATGTTCGGGGATCCCAGCAGTTTGAGGAGCGTGTCCGTCAGGTCGGGGGGCGCCTCCAGCTTGGGATCCGTTTCGATTCTGTCAATGTAAGACGGCCTCCTCGATGGCCGGTCCAGGAGCCTGGCGTTTGCAACAACGCCGGCAGGCAGATCCGCAAGCATCTTGCCTCCCTGCCTTACCCTCACCATCCCGTCGGACTTTACGCGTCCGATGGCGGACAGCTGCACCCTGTATTTTGCGCACAGTCCCCGGAGCCCCTCAAGCCCGGGCCCGTCGGTGATTATGAGCATCCGCTCCTGTGACTCGGAGATCATGATTTCGTCGGGGCGCATCCCCCGCTCCCGGGCGTGGACTGCGCCGACGTCCATCTCGATTCCGACGCCCATCGCGTCTGCGGTCTCAGATACGGCGCACGAGAGGCCGCCGCCGCCAAGATCCTTGATGGCCTTTATCAGCCCCCGGTTCCGCGCCTCCAGGACTATCTCGATGATCAGCTTTTCAATGAAGGGGTCGGGGATCTGGACGGCGGAGCGGTCCTGTCTCTCCAGCGAGTCAGATGCAAACTGGGAGCCGCCGACGCCGTCACGGCCCGTAGGGCCGCCAAGCAGCACCACATGATCTCCCATGTCGGCACGGTTTTTGATCAGGCTGCTCCTTTTGCCAAAGCCGACACATGCCACGTCAACGAGCGCGTAGTTTTCATAGCATGTGTCAAACTCAACCTCTCCCCCCACCGTAGGAACCCCCAGGCAGTTTCCATAGTCGGCGATTCCAGACACGGCACTCCTGAAGAGCCACCTTGCCTGGACGTCCCTTTCAATGTCGCCAAAGCGCAGGCCGTCAAGTACTGCAATCGGTCGGGTTCCCGCAGACAGGATGTCGCGGATCACGCCGCCGACGCCGGTTGCCGCGCCGCCGTAGGGCTCCACGGCAGAGGGGTGGTTGTGACTTTCAATGTGTACCGTGACGACGTATCCGTCGCCCACGTCCAGGACGCCCGAATCGTACCCCTTCTCGCTTATCACCAGCGGGCCATCCATCGGCAGCACTCCCAGATGTTTTTTCGAGGACTTGTAGGAGCAGTGCTCGGACCATTCTGCGGCGACAATCTGGAGCTCCGTGGGGGTTGGATCCCGCCCGATCCTGGACTTTAGGTATTCCAGCTCCTGCGGCTCTAGGCTCATCTTTGCACCCCCGCAGTCTCCAGTAGCGACTCGAAGATCCTTGACGAGGGCCCGTGATCAAAGGGGTTGATCTCAGACTCTGTTGCACGCTCGGGATGCGGCATCATGCCCACGACGTTGCCGTCCTCGTTGCAGACGCCGGCAATCTGATCAGAGGAGCCGTTCACTGCCCTTTCATACCTGAAGACAATCTGGTCGTTTCGCTTTAGCTTCGCGAGGGTTTGATCATCGGCATAGTACCTGCCCTCGCCGTTTGCGACTGGAATGGGGATTTTTTGGCGGCGCCTGAGCCGGCAGGTGAACGGAGTCCTGTTGTTCTCCACGATCAGGCTGGTCCACTCGCACATGAAGTTCAGAGACGTGTTTTTGAGCAGTGCCCCAGGCAAAAGCCCGGACTCTACCAGGATCTGGAATCCGTTGCATACGCCCAAGACCGGGGTTCCCTTTTCGGCCATCTTTTTGACGTCTGAGATAATCGGGCTGTGCGCGGCAATGATCCCGGAGCGCAGCCTGTCGCCGTACGAAAAGCCCCCGGGCAGGACGATCGCATCTAGGTCTCCCGGCAGGGAGTCCTCATGCCAAAAGTATTTGGCGTCCAGGTTGAAGACGTCTGACAGAACGTGATACATGTCTCGATCGCAGTTGCTTCCCGGGAAGACTATGACGGCGACCTTCACGACTACAGTGGGGCCTTTGATCTATTTAATTTGAGTCGAGGCAGGCGGGGGTTGGATGTTTGATCGCTACGAGCCCCCTACGTCATACGTAACCCTGCTGACAAGGGGGTTGAAGACCCGGAGCTCCTCGCAGAGTCTACGGATTGTTTTTTCAGCCCCCGCCTCATCTTTTTCCGTGATTGTAAACTCTAGCATCTTTGCAGTCCTTACCCTGGATACGGAGGAGAAGCTTCCCTTCAGCACAAGATCGTTGAGGATTGTAGATCCCTCAGGATCTGCTATCCCCGGCTTGTTCTCAATCGTCACGCGTACGCTGTAGGCAGGCACAAAGGCCAGTCGCAGCCATGCGATTATAATTCTTCTCAAGGGAGGATTTCCCCCATGCTTTTATGCCGATTCTGCGATACAGTCCAGGTATCCCTCAGACGGGGACTGCCAGTCACCCGCTGTTGGATGCCATATGCTTTTTGTACGCTCGACATGCAGTCCTTCCACAAGCTCCCCGCAAGACGGCTCCATTCCCAGGACGGCCCAGCTTGCCGCCTGCGGATCCGCATGCTGCCACCTGCGCCTCCACGGGCAGGGCACATCCGAGATAGCCGAATGTGCCTTCCCCGCGGCCCCCCTCCAGACACTGGATTCTCCGGGATCAGGTGCTTTTGAGTCAAGTGTCCAGAGTGGGGCGCGCCTTTTTCAGATAACCCCGCGCTTGTCCAATCCAGTACGGACTTGTCCGTTGAGCCTTGGAGGGATCTGGGTGATCCTCGGCGACAGCACGTTCTTGAAGGCAGGGTTGAGGCTGCCGCCTAATTCCACCTACCGGACTCAGCCTGTACGTTTTTCTGAATTTCTACACATCCTGCACGCCTCGGTCCGGATGGCATCGCATGGTTTTTCAAGAGTCCTGATGAATTATGCGGCAACCTCGACAGGATGTCACGGTGAATGTGGCACACGCCAAGCTTATTGGGCGGCAAATGACAGAAAAGCCCCAGGCAGGCAGCGGGGGGTTTTGGACTGGTGACGGCCGCGGCAGGACGGGCGGGCTTGGTTTTTCATCCAAGGGTTGAATCAGCAGTAGAAAAAGACTCACAGTTGTTGTGACCGAGTCACGCCTTGAGTTTTTTCAGTCCCTCTTCTGCAACCTGGTTCAGCACCGAGGAAAAGCTCACAGACCTTAGGCTTGACTTGATCATCCTGGCCTGGAGATTCCGCAGCTTTTCAACGTTGGACTCGTCCAAGACCACAGTAATACGAATTCCCATGCAGGGTCTAGGGGGTGATTGTATAAAAATCAGGGGCGGCTCCCCGGGGTTGGCACAGCCGCTTTGCAGGCCAGAGCGCCACTCCACGCTCAGGAATCAAGGCCGGGGTTTTTTCGGCAGCATGCCCGGGCCACACAAACGGCAGGCCTGCACATCCCCCGAGCATCGTATTGGAATTTATAGCAGGGGATGGCCGAAAAGGCATGGCAAGGGCGCGATACTGGAAGCTGACGGCCGACGAGGTCGCAGAGTTCAGGTACGACGAGGACAGGCTGCTAAACTGGGACATAAAGTGCGTCAGGGAGCCAGAGGAGGAGGCCATTTTTGTCGGCGTGTTCATGTACAGGAACGGAACGCCGTTTGACTATGAAACAATCAGGGGGCTGGCCTACTACCACAACCACATCCCGAGGGACGAGCTGCCAGGCATTACCCGGTTTTTGAAGGGCAAGTTCAAAGGCGAGGGGATGGAAAAGGGGGACCGGGTATTCATCAAGGGTTCAAGGGAGATCTTTTCCGGGCAGGATATCGGCAGGCTGGCAAAGGATCTAGAGGAGTTCCTCAAGGCCACGGCCACGATTACCCTGGAGTTCAGGGACTTTGATGAGAAGGAGATGACGGCGGCAGGCCTGCCGGCAGGAAAGCTGCTGCCCATACCTACCAAGTAGATAAATTACAGAAAGACCCACCGAATACAGATGTCAGAACTTGAGGCATTCAGAGAGCACCTGGAGGAGCTAAGAAAAAGGGTGCTCAGAATCGTCATCGTCATAGGGATTGTGACGGCCGTGCTGCTGACTGTTCACCTGGAGCCGGCAGAATACGGAGGACTGGATCTGTACTATCCGACCGTGGAGCCGCTAAACAACATTGCAGCACAAATTACAGTGTACATGAAGTCGGCACTGCTGCCAGAGGAGGTCCAGCTAATCCAGACAACGCCGGGGCAGGCGTTCTTTTCACAGGTCTACATAGCAGCGCTTGCGGGGATCATGGCCGGCATGCCGGTGATTGTAAGGGAGCTTGTCGCGTTCATCAGGCCCGCACTGAGGGAAAACGAGATCAAGGTCGGCAGGACCGTTACTGCCCCGGCGGTGGGGCTGTTTGCAGGCGGGGCGATCTTCTCATACCTGGCGGTAATCCCGTACGTCCTGGAGTTCCTGTACGGGTATGGCAGGTCGGCGGGGATTCTGGAGTTTCTCAACGTGATTGATTTTGTCGCATTTGTGCTGCAGTTCATGCTGGCGTTCGGGCTCTCGTTCCAGCTGCCGCTGGTCATGTACGCGTCTACGGCATCTGGAATGACCGGCTCGAGGTTCTGGAGGAGGAACATCCGGTATGCGGTGGTCGCCATAGTGGTGTTCGGGGCGGTAATCACTCCGGACGGAACCGGCGTCTCGATGTGGCTGGTTGCAGGCCCGATGATCGGACTGTACATTGCAGGCATGGCAGTCATTGAAAGAGGCGAGCGAAAATCTAGAACACTTAAATCTTGATTTGGAGAAAGTGAGTCAATGCTGCCCACTTTAGCCGGCTTCATCGCGGGCCAGGAATGGATCTTCATTGTTGTGATTGCAGTCGTGCTCATTTTTGGCGCCAAAAAGATACCGGAACTGGCAAAGACCTTCGGCAAGGCCAAGGGAGAGTTTGAGAAGGGCAAGATCGAGGGAGAAAAGGAGCTCAACGACTTTAAGGAAAAAGGGTCAAAGACAGACTAGCCCTCTGCCAGCCTTGCAATCTCGCCGGTGATCTCGGCCAGCCCGCTTCGTACCCTGCCTTTTCCAAAGAACCCGGCAAGCCCCATGACCACCCCCGGTCTTATGTCGGCATCCACGGTGATCCTGGTTCCCCCGGGGATTGCTTCGTACCTTTCCACAATGCGGCTGCCCTTTGCGTCGCCGCCTATGACAAAGACCTCGTGCACGCTAGGATGGCAGACGACGTGCTTGGCCATCACGACAAGCTCCCTGCCGGAAAGGCGGACATGCTCCTCGACTATGGTCACGTTGTCACGGCTTGAGCGGACTCGGACCGACGGAAAGTACCGGGGCATCGTCCTTTGAAGCGACTCATAGTCCGTGGCTATGCCAAACACCCTGCCGCGCTCGGCTCTGACAATTTTTTCATATCTTACTTTGGGCAAGCTGCTATCGTGTTCCCCATCTCTTGTACAAGTCATGCTCCAGATTGAACTGATCAAGGCACTTTCCGACGCCATGATCCACCATGTCATCGATGGACTCGGGCTTTGTGTAAAACTCCGTGACGGGCGGCAGGATCACAACCCCCAGCCGGGCAAGCTTTAGCATGTTTTCAAGATGTATCGCAGAAAGGGGGGTCTCCCGCACCAGCAGGACAAGCCTCCTTGACTCCTTGATTGTGACGCCGGCGGCGCGCGAGATCAGGTTTTCGTCGTATCCGCTGGCGATGCTGGAGAGCGTCTTCATGCTGCAGGGCATCACCAGCATCCCGTCTATCCTGAAGGTTCCGCTCGATATGCCGGCGGCCATGTTCCTGTCGTCATAGACCCTGGTTGCCAGGGATTTCACATGGTCGATGTCGTGAACAGTCTCCATGGCTACGCATTTTGCCGCCCACTCGCTGATGACCAGGTGGGTCTCCACCCCCAGCCCCCTGAGGACCTCCAGTGCGCGGATTCCATAGACTGCCCCCGTACTTCCGGTCATTCCAACTATTAGGCGCATGGGAAGCTTGGATGCCTTGCGGTATTTTATCTATTGGGGGGCATCCTCGGAGTTGTCACTAGCTTCAGAGTCGGTCTTGTCCCCGGGGGACTCGGCGGGCCCGGCCTCGCGTCTGCGCTTGATCCTCACCGCGACTGCCCCCGCAGCCATGGCAGACAGCAGAATCATCCCGACTATGACCATCTCAAAGCTGTATGCCACGGTTTATCAAGACACGCCTAGGATAAATCTTGCATGCATGGGCCGGGTCAGTGGTGTTGTCCAAAAAATTTCCGCAAAATGACCGCCGGATTTGTAGATCATGGGCAAGCGGCGCCGAAAATGATTTTGATCAGCCGATCCCGGATATCCCAATGAGCAGCAATAGGAGGAACACGGATCATAGTCAAATCACAAAAAAATGGATGGCCATGCACTGTTTTTGGCCCAAAGATCCAGGATCAGGCAAACCATACGCATGACGGCGATCGAAAGCCTTTGATCACCAAAAAGCATCTTCCTGCGCAGTTCATGCCCATATGCGTTCAAGAACTTTCAATTATCATTATGGATTTGCAAGAATGATCGACGTGCGATCGGGATTTTTTGATCCCGGCGATTACGCACAGGGTCTAGTACCCCAAATATGATTCTACAAGGCATGTTCCTTCTTTAGGGATAAAATTATTTGAAAAATACCCATCACTACAAAGAGAAGACATTATCTCATGCAAGATTATGTCCTTTTCTAGAAAGCATTTCTGCCTTGTTGAATTTTTCAGATACATCACCAATCGGTTTGTCTCTCATGTAATAGACCATATGCGTAATCGATGCAGAACAAAAAAATCAGGCAGCTTTTTGCATCATTTTTGGCAAATACGCACAAGGCTGCTGCCACTCTTGCTGTTTTTAGATAAAACTCTGAATATTTTCTCATTGTGTCATGGGATATTTTTTCACTCCGGCCAGCAATGTCTGCGATGATTCTTTTGTTTGATTTTCCATTGTATTTTCCCAGATAAACAAAATCAAGAATTGTTTTTTCTGGATCAGGGGAATTTATCATTCCATGTTTTTTTATCCCAAGATGCATTGATTTTTTTGAAATTTTTATGAATCGAAATTTATGATCAGCTATCATCATGGGGTTTTGTCTAAGTATTGAGGCTCGAATTATATCGTCAATTACAAATGTTTCACGTGTCATGTTATTCAATTTTAATGCAGTATGAAGACCGCAATACCAATTCTTGATGTTTCTTATCCCTAATCCTTTTGCAGCTAATTCCAGATGGCTGTATCCCACATCGCCTCGAGCATATGAAATGACATGAAATATTCCTCGAAGAATTCTTTGTAGATGTTTTTGCTCCCCTAGATATTTTGCCACATTGTCATACTCAAATCCTGAGATTTTGCAGAGCTCCTTTATCTCATCTGCAGCTGCAAACTCCTAGGCCTCATTTGAATTGTTTCGAGCCCGGGATAATTTGACGTGATGCTTCTGGAAAGACTGTATGCATGCCGAGATTGCAGCATAAAATACGCAGAGGGAGGGCAGCTCGGACTCGAATCTATCCCTGATTTTAGCCACGAATCTGCATCCCACCCTCATTTTATGATTACATCCAATACGCAAAGCACCGGATCGCCCGATGCTGTATCTGACGGGATCACGCCGGATGCCAACCCCGTCATATCCTGATAGGATGATGCATTCACAGTGGTTGAGGAGCTTGGCCGCGTCAAATTCGTACAGCGATCGGTTAACATCAGCCTGTTGGAAATTTTTTGGACAACCCAAGTCTAAGCTATATTAGCCCCCCGCCCGGATAGTCAACCTGTGATCAAGATCCCGGAGATCAGGAAAATTGTCGACGGTTATTCGGATTTCAGGATAGGCGTCCTAGGTAGCCACTCTGCCCTGGAGGTCATGGACGGGGCAAAGGACGAGGGGCTGCAGACCATAGTCGTGTGCCAGAAGGGAAGGGAGGTGCCATACCAGAGGTTTGGGAGGATTGCAGACGAGATCCTTGTCCTGCCCAGATTCATGGACATGGCCTCGGCCAAGACACAGAGGATGCTGCGGGAGACTGGCACCATAATCGTTCCGCACCGCTCCCTCACTGCATACCTGGGATACAAGACCATAGAGGACACGTTCAGGGTGCCGATCTTTGGAAACAGGGCACTGTTTCAGGCCGAAGAGCGCCACCACAGAAAAAACCAGTACTATCTTCTGCAAAAGGCCGGAATAAAGCATCCGAGAATCTTCAGGGATCCAAGGGACATCGACGGGCCGGCAATAGTCAAGGTGCAAGAAAAGGACAGGAGTCTGGAGAGGGCGTTCTTTACGGTATCATCACACTCAGACTATATGGAAAAGTCCGAGGGGAGGATCAAAAAGGGGCTGATTGCAAGGGGGGATCTAGAGCAGGCAAGCATCGAGGAGCTGGCAATCGGGACGTATCTCAACTTTAACTTTTTTCACACGCCGATTTCTGACCACTGCGACTTTATAGGCATTGAAAGGCGGCTTCAGACAAACACCATGGACTTTAACGCACTGCCTGCAAGACAGCAGCTTGAGATGGACATCGACCTGCAGAACATAGAGGTCGGGCACACGCCTGCCAGCATCAGGGAGTCGCTGCTTGAGAAGGTCATGTCCATGGGGGACCGGTTCGTCAGGGCAGTCAAAGGGGAGTATTCCCCGGGAGTCATCGGGCCGTTCTCCCTGCAGAGCGTGATAACGCGGGACCTTGAGATGATAGTCTACGACGTGTCGCTGAGGGTCCCAGGCAACCCGATTGTAGCCACGACCAGCCCGTACACAAAGTACCAGTACGGGGAGACGTTTGGCGTGGGCAGGAGAATCGCCATGGAAATCAAGAGGGCGCACGAGGAGGACAGGCTAGGCGAGATAGTCACCTAGGCCTCCATGCTCTCCTTGAGGAGGTTCTTGCGAATCAGAATCGGGACGTTGTAGTAGGCTGCCAAGGCCAGGGCGTCTGAGGCGCGATAGCTTCTCAGGATCAGCTCGTTTTGGCCCGCAAAGTACAGGTTTGCGCGCAGGACCTGCCCGCTCTCGTATATCTTCACCTTGACTAGGAACATCTCGTTGTGCTCACAGATGTCCTCGATCATCTTGTATATGGTCGGAAGCGACTCGGAGTCCTTCCCAAGAAAGCTCGTGATGTGCTTTGCGACCTCGCCGGAGAACGCGCGCATGTGGAACTCCCTGCCGTCATCGGAGCGCAACACCACCAGCCCCTCCATGGCATATGGATCGACAAAGCCCACGTGCTCGACTGCGACGCACTCATAGTCCGGCTCCCGCTCTTGATCAATCTTCATTATATCAGACACATTGTTTCAGCCTCCAATGCTTATAAGGATACAAACAGGGATCGATCATGTGTGCAGCTCCGCAGCAGATCGTCTCCCACGGCTGGGATGAAACTAAAATTATTTAAAATGAGGCATGGGTGGTAGCTGTATGTCGGCAAGTCCGGAAAGATCGGTCTCATACGTGCTCTCCAAGCCGGTCTCACAGTACATGGAAAAGGAGATCCTGCTGCTGGACAGGAAAACATCCACGCGCTCTGCGACCAGGATCCTGCAAAACTACGAGCACGACGACATTATCGTCACCGAGAACAAAAAGCCGATCGGGATTGTCACTGACGAGGACATCCTCAACAAGGTGGGCGACTCCAAGGTCACAGCCGAGCACACAAAGCTCGAAGACATCATGTCTGCCCCCCTGATTACAGTAGACGACAGGACCACCATCCAGGAGGCGCTGCACATAATGAGGGACAATAACATACGAAAGATTCCCGTGGTCTCAAGGAAAAACAGCGTGGTCGGGATGATCTTCCAGGCCAGGATTGCAAGCGTCATCCGCAATGCAAGCGCGGTGCCCCCAAGGCTCCTCAGCCCCCCCGTAAAGGCGATTCTGGGAAACCTGGGCTTTGTACTGCAGTTTGCAGGCGTGCTGCTGCTGGTGCCGGCAATCATGGCCACAATCGTGCTAAACGACCCCCAGACGGCCACGGGCATATACTCCACCACGGTCCTGCTGCTGGTCACGGGCTTTTTTTTGAACTCCTACGGCGAGAAGGCCAGCCTAGACATGCGGCAGGCCTCGATCCTAGTGTTTTGCAGCCTGTTCATCCTCACGCTGTATGGGACGATACCGTACCTGTATGTGGCGCACATCGCAGGGGAGACGAGCATAGAGTCCTTTGCAAGCAGCTTCTTCTCGAGTGCGGCCGGATTCACGACGGGCGGGATCTCGCTGTATGACACCCCCGAGGACCTGCCGCAGAGCTTTACGTTCTACCGCAGCTTTACGCAGCTTGTAGGCGGGATGAGCTTCATATACCTGGTAATGACTGCGTTTTACCCCGAGGGAAAGCTGCAATCGATGAGGGGCTTTATCTCCGGAAAGACTCTGCACATGAGGGAGCTGTTTGGAACAATCACGGTGATCTTCACCCTGTATATAGTGATTGTCGCGGTGCTGCTCTTCCTGTTTGGGGAGCGGGACATCGTCGACAACCTGTCGCTGGCGATGAGCACGCTTGCGACGGGCGGGTTCCTGCCGGACTCTACAATAGTGGACAGGCTGGTATGGGAGGAGCAGATCGTGCTGATGGCAGCCATGATCCTGGGCGCCCTGCCGTTCACGTTCCACTATGGGTTCGTCAGGAAAAAGTTCGTCTCACCGAAGCTTGGAAAGGAGGTACTGGTGTACTTTGCGGTCCTGGGAGGTG
This sequence comes from uncultured Nitrosopumilaceae archaeon, assembly GCA_964348355.1. GTDB lineage: Archaea > Thermoproteota > Nitrososphaeria > Nitrososphaerales > Nitrosopumilaceae > JAWVZS01. The sequence continues at coordinate 19,563 of CAYGCI010000004.1, forward strand.
GGATCCTGCTGTTCTCTGTACTGGCCGACTTTGAGCCGATATGGTCCTCGTTTTACACGGTGTCGGCCAGCACGACGACGGGGCTTCAGCTGAGCAGCCTGAGCGGGCTGGGAGGCGCGGCGCACTCGGTCCTGATAATACTGATGATCATAGGCGGGTGCGGGTTCTCGACTGCCGGCGGGATCAAGATCTACAGGTTCTTCCACATGAGAAACATCATGCGGCTCATCCGGGCGGAGGCCAGAAGGGGCCTCCTGCAGGACAACAAAAAGGAGATCATGTCGACGATCATAATCCTGGCCTCGTTTCCGTTCATCGCGCTGGTCACGGCAGGGCATCTGGCCGCAACCCACGATGCGACCCTGCAGGACTCGTTCTTTGAGGCGGTCGGGGTGATCACCACCGGGGGGCTGTCGGCAGGCGTCATATCCCCGGATACGGATCCGGCAACCAAGATGGCGCTCAGCTTTCTCATGATCATCGGAAGGCTTGAGATAATCGCGCTGGTGTACATCTTTGTGCCCAAGCTGAGCACATAGCAGGCATTGCCGGGACTACAGGAGATCCCCGAGACTATCAGGGCGGCCGGCGGGGGAGATGACGGGGCAGGCCCCTACTGATGATCAGTGAAAATTTCGCCTGATTACACGCCCTGTGAAGGCTTGTGGATCCCCGCCACGGCCCTCCCGACACTGACAAGACGAGAATCCTCACGGATGCCATGCATGTCGAAGGGGACAGCAGGGTTTATGCCAGAATCCCGGCGGTGCGCTCCGTGCTGCTTGGCAACACGACCGCACAGATTGCCGACGTGACACAGCATACAGCACAGATGTGGATCAAGAGGTTTGAGCTTGACGGTCTTCGTGACTCCCCTGGCAGGGGCAGAAAGCCAAGGTGTCGGAGCCCGCAGTGGGTTCAGACCCCCGATCACGTAGCCTGTTGCATAACCCCGATTTTAGGCACGAAAAACTGGCTGTTTTTACGCGTTCAGGCACGGTTATGCAACAAGCTACGATCACGCAAACGGTAAAAAGTGATTGGAACGCTTACAGTATTCCTACATCTTTTTTTGTAATAGGTTAGCCCCTGCCTAGAGTTAAAGTCACACCCACCGTCTTTTC
>CAYGCI010000005.1:0-19898 GCA_964348355.1 uncultured Nitrosopumilaceae archaeon
CCTGCAATAGCCGCAGAGTGCAACAGGACATCATTGGCGGGGGGGGGGGACGCCGCATCGGATCCTAGATCCGAGTACAACCTCCACCACTCCTATCTGGGCACGGGTCGCTATGCAGAACAGCTGATCCGCTGGTACAGGCACTTTGACAGGAACCGGTTCCTGATCCTGACGATCGAGGAGCTGGAGGGCAACAGACAGGGTACGCTTGACAGGGTCTTTGGGTTTCTGGGACTCGAGCCGTTTGAGGTGGGTGTAGGCGCCCTGCCGGACTTGCCTTGGATGGGGAGGTACAAGCCCGCGCCGGGCGATCCCTTCAGGCTCAACGCGGGCAGCTATCCGCCGATGAGGCGCGACACGCGCAGGATGCTGGTTGACTATTTCCGTCCTCACAACGAGCGGCTGTATGATCTTTTGGGGCACGACCTTGGCTGGGATCGGTGATCCGCGCCGGGCAGAACGCACTCAATGTAACAACTCGGGCTCTGGAAGCCGTTCCTGATTTCAGGCACAATTTGCCCGGGAGGGGGGGGGGCCTCCAAGGTGGCAAAACTCACGACTGAACTTCCAGAGCCCGAACTGTTACCAATTTATGCAATACTAATATGGACATGCGTGACTTTTATGCACATGCAGATTGGCTTACTTGGCAAGGCAAACGTGGGAAAGTCAACGTTCTTCTCTGCGGCCACCGAGACGCCTGTAGCGACCGGGAACTTCCCCTTCACCACAATTGAGCCAAACGTCGGCGTGAGCCATGTAAGGACGGACTGTGCATGCAGGCACTTTGGGGTCAGGCACGAGAACCAGTACTGTGTAGACGGGACCCGGTTCATTCCAGTCAAGCTGATTGACATTGCGGGGCTGGTCCCGGGCGCCCATGAGGGCAAGGGGCTGGGAAACCAGTTTCTTGACGATGCAAGGCAGGCAGAGGCCCTGATCCACATAGTCGACATTGCAGGCGCCACCGATATTCAGGGACAGCCGGTGGCTCCCGGCTCGCATGACCCCCTGGAGGACGTGGCGTTTGTCACAAACGAGTTCGAGCAGTGGCTCAGGCAAATCCTTGACAGGGAGTGGGACAAGCTGTCCCGCGAGGTCGAGATGAAGACCGCAAAGCTGACCCAGGCCGTTGCAGGCAGGTTTAGCGGGCTGGGAATATCCGAAGGCCTCATACAGGGAACAGTCCAAAAACTGAACCTTGTTTCAAAAAAACCAAAAGAGTGGTCCGAGGATGATCTGGCAGGCTTTGTCAAGGAGCTGCGCCTGAGATCAAAGCCAATCCTGATTGCCGCAAACAAGGCGGATCTTTGCACTGATCTGAGCATTGTAAAGAGAATCACCGGCTCCGAGGTGATTCCGTGCAGCGCAGAGTCGGAGCTGCTGCTAAAAAAGGCAGGCAAGGCCGGCGTTGTCGACTATGTGCCGGGCGCCGAGGCCTTCTCGATCAAGGACGGGTCATCCCTTGGGCCCGAGCAGAGAAAAGCACTGGATTTGGTCTCCTCCGTCCTTGAAAAAATCAAGACTACCGGGGTGCAGCGCGCCTTGAACCGCGCCGTCTTTGGCCTGCTGAAGCTCAGTGTGGTATACCCAGTTGAGGACGAGACCCGGCTGTGCAACAAGGACGGACAGGTTCTTCCCGATGCAAGGCTGATGCCTCCAGGTGCCACTGCCAGGGATCTTGCATATGCAGTCCATGCCGACATTGGAAGGGGGTTTCTTTTTGGAATAAACTGCAAGTCCAGGCAGAGGATCGGCGCAGACTATATCCTACAGGATGGCGACGTCATTAAGATAACCTCAAGCATGAGCAGGGGATAGCATGCTGGGCCTGGGAATTGAGAGCACCGCGCACACCTTTTCCTGCGCCATAGTTGAGAAAAAGCGGGGCAGGGGGACAATCAGGTCCGACGTGCGAAGGATCTTCAAGCCCCCCGAGGGGCAGGGGATTCATCCCCGCGAGGCATCCAGGCACCATGTTGAGAACAGCCCGCTGGTCTTGTCCCGGTGCCTGGAGGAGGCAGGCGTCGGCATCCGTGATCTGGATCTGGTCTCATATGCGGGCGGTCCGGGCCTTGGCCCCTGCCTGCGCGTGGGGGCCGTGGTCGCCCGCTCCCTGGCCTCATACTATGGCATACCAATTTATCCCGTCAACCATGCGGTGGGACACATTGAGCTGGGAAAGCTGCTGACCGGCGCAAGGGATCCCCTGGTTCTGCTTGTCTCCGGCGGACATACGATGCTGCTTGCGTTTTTGATGAGGCAGTGGAGGGTTTTTGGAGAGACCCTGGACATTACCCTGGGGCAGCTGCTGGACCAGTTTGGCCGATCCTTGGGGCTGGCGTCCCCGTGCGGCAGGGTGATCGAGGAGCTGGCCCTGGGCTCGGAGGACTATAGACCGCTGCCCTATGCGGTAAAGGGCAACGACGTCTCCTTTTCGGGACTGCTGTCTGCTGCCAAGGATCTGGCAAGACAGGGAAGGGAGGAGGCGTGCTACTCGCTCCAGGAGACTGCGTTTGCAATGGTATGTGAGGCAGTAGAGCGCGCGCTGTCCTTTACGGGGAAAAGGGAGCTGATGGTAGTGGGCGGGGTTGCCGCAAACAAGCGCCTGTCACTCATGTTAGGTGACGTGTGCAGGCGACAGGGCTGCAGGCTGCTTGTAGTCCCGCTGAGGTATGCCGGGGACTGCGGCTCGCAAATAGCCTGGACCGGGCTTTTGGAGTCCACCGTCGGACCCGGGGCAAAAATCGATGATGCGTTTGTCAGGCAGTCCTGGCGGCTGGACACTGTACGCATACGCTACTGACTCTTACAGTCCTCCAGCGCATCCTGGATTGTCTCCAGCCAGTCGCCCGTGTTGAAAACCCCGAACTTGTAGGTCTTTTCCACGCCGCCCTGCCTTGCCGTAAAGCACACCTTCTTGATGAACCTGCCCTCCTTCCAGGCCTCGGTGACCTCCCCCAGCGGGACGTCCATCACCGTGTCTCCAAGCTTCTTTGAAAAATCCATGATCCTGCCCCTTGCCTTGTCAAAGGCCAGCCTCCTGTTGGTCAGCGTCAGGATTCCCGAGCCCAGCGAGTCCTCAGAGCAGTCCTCCTGCTTGATCCTCTCCTCTCCCTCCTCCATGATAACTTTTAACCATCCCATTTAATTTTAGTCTTGATGAAGCTAATCAGGCGTGGCGCCGAGGGCGATATATACTCCATGGATTGGCACGGCTGCCCCTCCATACTCAAGACCCGAAGGACCAAGGCATACCGCCATCCTGATCTTGACCAAAGGATTCGAAGGCATCGCACCGTCCACGAGTCCCAAATCATCTCGCACGTAAAGTCGTTTGGGGTCCCGGCGCCCCTGGTCTATTTTGTCGATGTCAAAAGATGTGAAATCATCATGCAGCACATCCCCGGAACCCCCGTCCATGATCTGCCGCCCGGGAAAATCATCTCCTGCTCAAAATCCGTTGGGGCGATCGTCGGCCTGCTTCACAAAAACGGCGTCATGCACGGTGATCCGACCACCTCGAACTTTATCCTATCCGAGGATGGCGTGCATGTGGTTGACTTTGGCCTTGCAGTCAAGACCGAAAAGCCTGAAGACCACGCCGTAGACCTTAGGCTGGTCAAGGAAACCCTGAACAGCGCACATGCAGAAATCATGGACGGGGCGTGGAGGGATCTCCTTGCCGGGTACAGGCCTGTCGTAGGCGCCGCCTACTGTGATAAAATCCTCAAGCTGGTCTCGATCATCGAAGGCAGGGGCAGGTATGCGGCCGTTGTCTAGGCTGCTTTTTGCCTCGTCCAACCGACACAAGTTCTCCGAGGCGCAGAACATCCTTGCTACATATGGCATAGGGCTGGAGCTCTTCTCTTGCTCACTGCAGGAAATCCAGTCAGACTCCATCAGGGCAGTCTCTAGGCACAAGGCAGAGCACGCCTTCAGGCTGAGCAGGAGGCCGGTGATCGTAGAGGATGACGGCCTGGAGATCACCTCGCTGCGGGGGTTTCCCGGCCCGTACTCGTCTTTTGCATTTGATACCATCGGCAACAGGGGGATCCTCAACCTGGTGGGGAGAAACAGGGCCGCGTTTTTTGTCTCCGTCATTACCTACCGTGACCGGAATGACATGGTCTCGTTTGGGGCAAGGATTCCGGGAAGGATTTCTAGGGCTGCGAGGGGGAGGGGCTGGGGCTATGACCCAATCTTCATTCCCGACGGCCAAACCAAAACGTTTGCCGAGCTTGCCGGCAAAAACTCAGTCTCCCACAGGTTCAGGGCACTGAAAAAGTTCTCTAGCTGGTTTCTGCATAGGTAGGAATCTGCCTGTCGACGAACCTTTCCATGTTTTGCAGGACCACGATCCTGGACACCTCGCTTTCGTCCATGACCGAGAATATCCCGCTCTGCGCTGCCAGCTCGCGTGCAAACTCCCTGACCTCGCCCATATCCAGCATGCTGCCCCTTTCTAGCCTGTTGATTGACCTTCCAACATGCATGTATGACTTTACCTCGATAAAATTGGCGCCTGACTCCCCGAGCATCTGTGCAAATACTGGAATCATGTCCTTGTCTGTGTTATAGCCCCTGATCAGGGTGATCCTAATCACGGTTCTGGTTTTCAGCTCCCTTAGCATATTCAGGGTCTCGTTCCACCTCTCCCACGAGTCGTCGTACCTCGGTTGGTTGATCCTGAGAAATGACTCACGGTCTGCCGCGTTCGTTGAGAGGTACAGCTGTGTGGGCAGTGCGTCCTCATCTTGCAGTCTTCTTATCATGTCCGGCTCCTGGCCGTTGGTTACCAGAAAGATTGATTTTGTGGCCTCCAGCCCCCTGAGGTATCTGATGAGCTCTGGAAGCCTGGGGTACATTGTCGGCTCCCCGGACAGCGAGATTGCATAGTGCGTTGGATAAAGCGACTCGTCTAGCTTCTGCGTGTCCTTTGCCGGGTCCCCATAATGTCCCATGATCAGGCCCCTGCGCTCCTCCATCAGCCTGTCCATGATCTGCCGGGGACCGGCGACCTTTTGCGGATCCATCGACACAGAGTCGTAGAACTCCATCGGCCTCCAACAGTACACGCAGCGGTTCTCACAGTACATTCCGGCAGGCGAGAACTCCATACATCTGTGGGTTAAGATCCCGTAGAACTTGTGCTTGTAGCAGTCCCCCTCGTTGCTAAATGACCTTTTTGTCCAGTGGCACAGCTCCACGGTGGAATGATCGGCCACCCCGTACTTGGCCTTTTTTAGCTGCCGCGCAATCCCCGGCTTGATCTGGAGAAGCTCGTTTTCTTGCTCATGTGTCTCGCCCGAGCAGCTCATGTCCCTAAAACCGGCGCCGTTTACTTAAAGCTAGTCTCGCCCGGTCGGGTGGGAGCCTGCCCGGTACGCACAGGCGTACTCGACTCGCGGCGGCGCAGACGGCCACATGCGGATCTGCAGGCGGCTTGAGCTGTTTCAAGCTTGGAGCCGTTTTACGGGGAACCTTTGGAGAGACTGTACGCCCTCGCTGGGGATGTGGCGCGGGGGAATGATTGTAAGGATCCTAGCCGGCAGTTCCGCCTAGTGGGCAGGCCCTTACACACAAGTTTAACGCGAGGTTTAATAACGTCCTGATGATATCACGTTTCGGGGAGAATGAACAAGCTTCACATTCTGGGATTTGTGCTACTGCTGGCCTCCACCCTTGGATCCGTTCCTATGGGCGGTGTCTATGCCGAGGATCCCGACTTTGACAGAGACGGCGTACCAGACAGCGAGGACAGGTGTCCCAACATGCAGGAAGACTATGATCCGGAGTTCGGCGGTGTCATAGACGGATGTCCTGCAGACTTTGTGCCTTGGTATGACGAAGACTTTGACGGCATTGAGGATCACATTGACCTGTGCCCTGACGTAAAAGAAAACTACAACCTGTTCCAAGACGAGGACGGATGTCCTGATACGTCTCCTTACGGCGGCCTTGACGTCCAGCCTGATTCAGACGGTGACGGATTTATTGATCTTGCAGACTTGTGTCCGACAAGGGCCGAGACCTTCAACGGCATCCTTGATCATGACGGATGTCCGGACGACTCCACCTCAGCACGTGATGCTGACAGGGATGGGGTAGCAGACAATGTCGACGAGTGCCCACTAATCTCTGAGACCTACAACCTGTTCCAAGACGAGGACGGCTGCCCGGACGATGTTGAACCCAGCCTTGCCGATGCCGACAGTGACGGCATAGAAGACATTTTTGACCTGTGCCCATCTGAGCCCGAGACCTTTAACGGATATTTTGACACTGACGGCTGCCCTGACGCCGTTCCAGTCCATTTAATGGTTGACACCGACAAGGACAGGATAGCAGACAAGTTCGATATATGTCCAAACGATCCTGAGACACTCAACGGATTTGCAGACTTTGACGGCTGTCCCGACTCGCTACCCGACTTTGATACGCTATATGACGCTGACAGGGATGGCGTTTTAGACGACGATGACTCTTGCCCCCTTGATCCAGAACGCTACAACGGATTCGAAGACGACGACGGGTGTCCAGACATTCCGCCCTATTCGCTGGATCGTGATACTGATCTGGACGGATTCCTAGACAGCGTTGACCAGTGTCCGGAATTAAAGGAGACCTACAACCTGTACCAGGACGAGGACGGCTGCCCGGACTCTGTGGGCGGCACTGGAGGGCTGCCTGACACTGACGGCGACGGCATGACCGACTATGATGATCTCTGCCCAAACCAGCCCGAGACCTTTAACGGAATTCTTGATCATGACGGCTGCCCGGACGGCGGTTCCAGCGCAGACTATGACTCTGACGGAATTCCTGACGCCACAGATCAGTGTCCGGAAACTCGGGAAACATACAACAAGCACCTTGACGAGGACGGATGTCCTGATCTTGCCGGGGATGCCGGCCTGATGGACAATGACGGTGATGGGATTGCCGACTTGCATGACTCGTGCCCCCTCGTTGCCGAGACCGCCAACGGCTATCTTGACGACGACGGCTGCCCGGATGTCCCTACCGCCGATGCCGACTCTGACGGAATTCCCGACACCATAGACCAGTGCGCATCTGAACCGGAGACCTGGAACAGGTACATCGACCATGACGGCTGCCCCGATGATCCAACGATGATGGATGCCGATCAAGACGGAATACTAAACAGTGATGATCAGTGTATTGCAGAGCCTGAACGCTACAACGGATTCGAAGACGACGACGGGTGTCCAGACATTCCGCCCTATTCGCTGGATCGTGATACTGATCTGGACGGATTCCTAGACAGCGTTGACCAGTGTCCGGAATTAAAGGAGACCTACAACCTGTACCAGGACGAGGACGGCTGCCCGGACTCTGTGGGCGGCACTGGAGGGCTGCCTGACACTGACGGCGACGGCATGACCGACTATGATGATCTCTGCCCAAACCAGCCCGAGACCTTCAACGGAATTCTTGATCATGACGGCTGCCCGGACGGCCACACGTCAACGCCGGACAGAGACATGGATGGAATTCCTGACGTGGCTGACCAATGCATGATGGCACCGGAGACTCACAACAAATTCCAGGACGAGGACGGCTGCCCGGACTCCATCCTGACGACCACCGCCGTGGATTCTGACAACGACGGCATCGAGGACATGGATGATCAGTGTCCGCTTGAGGCCGAAACATACGATGGTGTAAATGACGAGGACGGCTGCCCGGACACCACGGTATCTCTGCCTGACTCTGACGGTGACGGCGTAGCTGATGTGATGGATCTTTGTCATAACGAGCAGGAAACCTGGAACCGATACTATGACCACGACGGCTGCCCGGATTCTGTACCAGAACTCCCGGACAGGGTGGATACTGACGGCGACGGGTTCTTTGACATCGTAGACGAGTGTCCCACCGAGAAGGAATCTTGGAACAAGTATGACGATGGCGACGGCTGCCCGGACACGGTTCCAGAGCAGTCCAGATACAAGCATGACCTTGATCTGGATGGGGTTATCAACGATGACGACCTTTGTCCTGCCTTGCCTGAGGATTATGACGGCGATCGCGATCACGACGGCTGCCCAGACCTTTAACCAGCAGCCCGCACCTGACCGGCCTGTTGCATAACCGTGCCTTCGCGTAAAAACAGCCAAACCTGTGTGCCCAAGGTCAGGGTTATGCAACAGGCCAAGTCGTAAGAGTTTGCCCCTCAGGCGATACTGCTGGTTGGGGCCTTCATGATCACGCCTGCCACGCCGTATCTCGGGGGAGGGGTAAACTCTTACGGCAAGTCCAACGCGAGGTTTAATAACGTCCTGATGGTATCACGTTTCAGGTAGAATGAACAAGCTTCATATTTTCGGTTTTCTATTTTTACTATTCTCTACACTGAGCATGATGCCCGGACATGTTCATGCTGCGGTAAGCGACAATGACGGCGACGGCGTCCTAAACGAGTTTGACCAGTGCCCGCATCTGATGGAGGACTATGATCCCCAGTATGGAAATATGAGTGACGGCTGCCCGGGAGCCTTTGTGCCCTGGTATGATGCCGACTATGACGGAATCCAGGACCACATAGACTCCTGCCCCTCAATCAAGGAAAACTACAACCTGTTCCAGGACGCCGACGGCTGCCCGGACACCGCGCCCTACGAGGGGGGGGAGCTGCCCGACTCTGACGGCGACGGCTTTATCGACGGCCGGGATCTGTGTCCGACCCAGCCTGAAACCTTCAACGGCCTAGACGACACCGACGGCTGCCCCGACGACGAGTCCTCGGGCGACTATGACATGGACGGCCTGTCAGACTCCAAGGATGCCTGCCCTCTGGAGCCTGAAAACTATAACCGGTTCCAGGACGCCGACGGCTGCCCCGACTCTGTCTCTAGTCCGCTGGCACAGTTTGAGTTCCCGGATGCCGACGGCGACGGAGTTGACGACAGATGGGACAACTGCGTTACAGATCCCGAGAACTTTAACGACTACCTGGACTGGGACGGGTGTCCCGATGTTATGGGATCCGACAGCGTCGAGGTGATGGATTCTGATTATGACGGAATTCTGGATGGTGACGATGAGTGTGTAGACGAGCGTGAAAACTATAACCGGTTCCAGGACGAAGACGGCTGCCCGGACGTGCTGACGCTATTTACAAGCGGTGATCTTGACAATGACGGCATTTTGGACAGCGTTGACGGCTGCCCGTACTCTCCTGAGACCTATAACAGGCACCTGGACGCCGACGGCTGCCCGGACTTTGTGGGCGGCACCACGGCATCTTATGACTCTGACGGCGACGGAATCCTGGACAACATCGACCTGTGTCCAACACAGCCTGAAACAGTAAACGGGTCACAGGACGCCGACGGCTGCCCGGACTTTGTACCCGAACTCCCGGACATGGTGGATACTGACGCCGACGGAATCTTTGACGGTGTAGACGAGTGTCCCACCGAGATGGAATCCTGGAACAAACATGATGATACTGACGGCTGCCCGGACTCTGTCTCTGGCCAGCTGGCACAGTTTGAGTTCCCGGATGCCGACGGCGACGGAGTTGACGACAGATGGGACAACTGCGTTACAGATCCCGAGAACTTTAACGACTACCTGGACTGGGACGGGTGTCCCGATGTTATGGGATCCGACAGCGTCGAGGTGATGGATTCTGATTATGACGGAATTCTGGATGGTGACGATGAGTGTGTAGACGAGCGTGAAAACTATAACCGGTTCCAGGACGAAGACGGCTGCCCGGACGTGCTGACGCTATTTACAAGCGGTGATCTTGACAATGACGGCATTTTGGACAGCGTTGACGGCTGCCCGTACTCTCCTGAGACCTATAACAGGCACCTGGACGCCGACGGCTGCCCGGACTTTGTGGGCGGCACCACGGCATCTTATGACTCTGACGGCGACGGAATCCTGGACAACATTGACCTGTGTCCAACATGGCCTGAAACAGTAAACGGACTGCAAGACGCCGACGGCTGCCCAGATAGCAGCGTCTCATCTATGGATTCTGATCACGATGGAATCATGGACATAAATGACGCCTGCCCGCTGGAGCCTGAAAACTATAACCGGTTCCAGGACGACGACGGCTGCCCGGACTCTGTCTCTAGCCCGCTGGCACAGTTTGAGTTCCCGGATGCCGACGGCGACGGAGTTGACGACAGATGGGACAACTGCCCGGACGTTCCAGAGAACCGCAACGGGTATCTTGACTGGGACGGCTGCCCGGACGAAATTCCCTCCCCCGGCCACGAGGCCATCCTATATGACTCGGATCTGGACGGCATAGCCGACGAGGCAGACTCGTGTCCAAACAACCCAGAAACATGGAACAAGTACCTGGACGGCGACGGCTGCCCGGACGTATTCCCGGAGCAGTCAAGATACGTCCACGACGATGATCTGGACGGGGTAATCAACGAGGACGACTCCTGTCCGGCGGCCGCAGAGGACTATGACGGGGTGGAGGACACCGACGGCTGCCCCGAGTAGGTATTTTCTGAAACCTCTTTAAATCCCAACCCTGCCCTGATATCCAGATGGCCGTGCCGAATTTTTCCTCAAAAGCGTTTTTGGCGCCCATGGCCGGAGTCAGCGATCCCGCACTGAGGCTGCTGTGCAAAAGACACGGCGCCGGGCTGGTGGTGACCGAGTTTACCAGCATTCACAGCATTGTTGCAAAAGAAAGGGAGCTCTCGTCCAGGGATTTGGACATTACTGACTTTCTCCAGTTCTCAGAAAGGGAGCGTCCCCTGTCCGTCCAGCTTTTTGGCTCTGATCTGGACGCGCTGTCAGACGCTGCAAGAATCGTAGAGCCGTTCTTTGACATGATCGACTACAACATGGGCTGCCCTGCACCGCACATTACGCAGCAGATGGCAGGGGGGGCGCTGCTGCAGGAATCTGGTCTTACCCGACGTATCTTCAGAACCCTGGTCGACTCTGTCAGCAAGCCCGTCACCCTGAAAATGCGGGCAGGCGTCGGTCCAGCTAGCGGAAGGCTGTTCCTTGACATTGCAAAAATTGCCGAGGAGGAGGGGATCCAGATGATCACGCTGCACCCTAGGACGGTAAGCCAGGCCTATTCCGGAGACGCAGACTGGTCGCTGATCCGTGAGCTGAAGGAGGCATCCGGGGTGCCCATTGTCGGAAACGGCGACGTTGACTCGCCGGAAAGGGCAGGGTCCATGCTAGAGGAGACCGGGTGCGACTATGTCATGATCGGACGCGGGGCCATGGGCAATCCGCTACTGTTTGAGCAGATCAACGACTATCTGTCCACCGGCAGGTACCGCAGGTACACGGCAGGCGACAGGATCGAGCTGTTCTTTGAATACCTCAACTATGCCAGGCAGTACAAAATCAAGTTTGCAAACATAAAGACCCATGCAATGAGCTTCACAAAGGGCTCCGCGGGGGCGTCCGGACTTCGTGCCAAGATTACCAAGGCTAGAACCATTGAGGAGCTGGAAAGTTTGATAAGGATGCCCGTTTTAAGCCCATGAAGGCCAGGCCCTACATGCTAATCCCGGCTGCCGCATTCGTCCTGGTCTTGTCTAATGCGTTTTATGGGCACTACATATTTGAGGCAAGTCATCCCGAGGACATCAGCAAGTTTTCAATCTATGTTCGTTTTCAGCCCGAATGGAACAGTCATCCCGGAAACCTGCTGTTTGACGTAACCAATGTCTGGAGGAACATGGATTCCTCTGACGCGGTATACTATGACGAGCTGTCCTCTGCGCCTGCGCTAGACGAGCACAACCCCAACCAGCTGCGGTACATCGGGGAGCGCTCGTTTGTAGAGCTAAGACACCGCTTCAATGACTGCCAAAGCAATTGGCAGCCTGTCTTGTACAGATATGGAATCGACGCCCTGAGAAATCAGTTTGAGGCATTCGGCGGGGCCGATGTTTCGGGGCATCCTTATGCCACAATGTATCCAAGCGTCCCAGGCTCGGGGACGTACGACCATTCTACCGGATACGCGCAGTTCATTCCAATCTGCAGCTCAAGTGAGACCACCTCGTACCGATACAGCGTAAAGTCCAACGATCCGGATCTGAGCCTCTCCGTATTTTTCGTGCAAGACGGCAAGCCATACGAAGAATTTGCCAGCAGCCCCTCGCCGATAGAGCACGATTTTGCCGAGGGGTGCCACGCCGAGACATACGCAAGTCTTAGCGGACTGTGTGAGAACGTATCAAAAAACGGGGGCCTGCTAGTCTGGATACCAGACCAGCTGGATCTGGCCCTGACTAAAATCACTGTAAACCTTCAGGAGATCTGATCTACCTGCCGATCCAGCCCAGCCTTCTAAAGTACGCCACCATCAGCGCTGCCGGGATCGCCGAGGCGAGTATTATCATGGCAAACGACTGGTACTGGCCCAAAACCCCCGCCCCGTCGCCCATTCCGCCCGGCAGGTTTACGTTCATCCCGTAAAACGTCCCGATCACCGTCGCCGGAATCGCCAGGGTAAAGATGATTGTCAGCGCAGCCAGTACCTTGTTTGTCTTCTCGGTGCTCAGCATAAAGTCCGTATCCTTGTAAATCTCCATTGTTTCCCTGGACTCTTCTAGTGACTCGATTACCTTGTTAATGTGATCTATTACGTCGTCAAAATACAGCTCAAGATCATCTGACTCTGCAAACTCCTTGATCCGCTCCCCGATTTCTAGTACGAACCTCTTCAGCGGATTGACTATCCTTCTCACTATGTTGATCTCCCTTCTTAGTATGGATATGCTTCTGGCCGCCGATTTTGTCTCGTCAAAAACCCCGTCCTCTATGTCGTCCAGGTTTGCGATTATCCTTCTTGCAGTGTGCAGCAGGTCATCAACTAGCACGTCGATTATCTCGTGGAGCAGGACCCCCGGCGATCTTCCCAGCAGCCGCTCCCTCCTTTCCGGATCCGTGTTGTTCTTGCAGGCGTTTACCAGGTCCACCAGCGGCCTCAGGTCTCCCTGGTGGATGGTTACCAGAAAGTCCCTTCCCACAAACATTGACAGCTGGCTGTGCTTTTGCATCCTGTTTTTTGCCGTAAGGGGCGGAAAGTGCAAGATAACGAAAAAATGATTTTCATAGCTGTCTAGCTTTGGAAGCTCGAACTTTGTCATACAGTCCTCTATGTTTAGCTCGTTGAATCGATACCTGGACGCCAGTCCCTCCACGTCCTTTCTGTCCGGGTTTTGAAGGTCAAGCCAGGTGAACTTCCCCCCGCTCATCTCCTCCGTCTTCCTGGTAATGGACTCCTCTGGGGGCTTTCTTCCGGAACGTAATTTGTTGGCAATAAAACCGCGCTTCAAGTTGTCTGGTAGCCTTGTGCTGCAAATTTAAAGCGATCGCTTAAACCTGTACAGCCGCGGCCTGAACGCGTAAAAACGGCCAATCCCCTGCATCTAAAACCGGTGGTCGTGCGGCAGGCTAGCCTGAACTGGGCACAGACATCACAGCTTATTTCCATGGAAGCAGGTAGTTTATCCCATACCAGACCAAGCCGCCTGATATGACCATGCCCAGCCACCAAAACCTCATGTTTTCAAACATAATGCGCTCAATAATAAGTCTACAGCATAATTTTGTGCAAGGTCGCCTGCTCTTGTCCAATCAGGCACGAGCCTGCACATGCCTGTGATTTTCACGCCCGGCCGGCAAGGGGCGTGGCCTCACGCCCGATTTTCACAGAAAAATCAAAGATTATTACAGGAAAAACAACCAAAAATTTCGGTGGCCCTCGTAGTACAGTGGCTAGTATAGGGGACTGTGGATCCCCGGACAGGGGTTCGATTCCCCTCGAGGGCCTACATAATATAGCCTGGCTCCCACGGCAGCGTGGCCAGAATGCTGGAACAAAACCCGGGCCGCAAGGCACGTGACATCTGGCAGGCCTCCATCATGAGTGTGGGGCAAGACACATACTTCAAGAAAAACTGGCAAGCCGGGACGGCCCGGATGGGTGGGGCTTGCACTGCCTGGAGGCGGCACCTATTCCGGACACCCGTCGAGGTCGTCTATCCCGTCATAGTCCTCTGCGGCCGCCGGACAGGAGTCATACTCGTTGACTATCCCGTCCAGATCATCGTCGTGGACGTATCTTGACTGCTCCGGGAATATGTCAGGGCAGCCGTCAGTATCCCGGTACTTGTTCCATGTTTCTGGGCTGTTTGGACACGAGTCCGCCTCGTCAGCTATCCCGTCCAGGTCCGTATCAAGCCGTACCGGTTCTAGATTTTCTGCCGGAACAATCTCGGGGCAGCCGTCCTCGTCTAGTATGCCGTTAAAGTTCTCGGGCTCCGTAATGCAGCTGTCCCACCTGTCGTCAATCCCGTCGCCGTCGGCATCCGGGAACTGGAACCGGTCAGACGACGCAGTTACCGAGTCAGGGCAGCCGTCGGCATCCTGGAGCATGTTGTATGTCTCGGCCAGCATCGGGCAGGCATCGCTTGTGTCGGGGACTCCGTCCAGATCAGAGTCTGCTGTCAAGACATGCCTGTCAGGGCAGCCGTCCGTATCCATGTATCCGTTGTATGTCTCAGGCTGGATTGGGCACAGATCCTGAAAGTCGCCTATCCCGTCCCCGTCAGAGTCTGCAACGTCTCCTACGCTTGGCACTATATCAGGGCAGCCGTCCTCGTCCTGGAACCTGTTATAGTTTTCGGGATGGTACGGACAAAAATCAAGATAGTCTGGCACCGCGTCCAGATCAACGTCCCCCGTGGATCTCAATGGCGGCAGGTCAGGGCAGCCGTCGGCGTCCTGGAACTTGTTAAAGTTCTCCCCTATTGTGGGACACTTGTCTACGCTGTCCACAATGGTGTCATAGTCCGAATCAAGCGGGCCTGCAGACACAAACCCTACAAGTTCCGGGCAGCCGTCCTCGTCTAGTATGCCGTTAATGTTCTCAGGCTCCGTAATGCAGCTGTCCCACCTGTCATCAATCCCATCGCCGTCGGCATCCGGGAGCTCAAACCGTGCCGGCTCGCTCTCAATAGAGTCGGGACATCCGTCTGTGTCATCAAGCAAGTTGTATGTTTCGGGCCGGCTCGGACAGTCGTCCAGGGCGTCATCCACCCCGTCCCCGTCAGAATCCAGCACTGCGGCTAGCTTGTCAGGGCAGCCGTCCGTATCCATGTATCCGTTGTCTGTCTCAGGCTGGATTGGGCACAGATCCTGAAAGTCGCCTATCCCGTCCCCGTCAGAGTCTGCAACGTCTCCTACGCTTGGCACTATATCAGGGCAGCCGTCCTCGTCCTGGAACCTGTTATAGTTTTCGGGATGGTACGGACAAAAATCAAGATAGTCTGGCACCGCGTCCAGATCAACGTCCCCCGTGGATCTCAATGGCGGCAGGTCAGGGCAGCCGTCGGCGTCCTGGAACCTGTTAAAGTTCTCAGGCTCGTTGACACACTCGTCGATGCTATCTGCAATGGTATCATAGTCTGAATCAACAAATCCCTCTGATACGTGTCCTAGTGCCTCGGGGCATCCGTCCCAGTCCAGGTAGCCGTTAAAGTTCTCAGGCTCCGCAGCGCAGCTGTCCCACCTGTCGTCAATCCCGTCGCCGTCGGCATCCGGGAACTCAAACCGTGCCGGTTCGCTCTCGATAGAGTCGGGACATCCGTCGCCGTCCTGGAACCTGTTATAGTTCTCAGGCTCCATCGGGCAGGCGTCCTTGGAGTCTGACAGGCCGTCCAGGTCATAGTCGCCCGAGGATCCGTCGTCGGGGCAGCCGTCGGTGTCGTCTATGCCGTTGAAGGTTTCAGGCTGGCTGGGACACAGATCCCGTCCGTCGATAAAGCCGTCGCCGTCAGAGTCAGGCAGCTCCCCCCCCTCGTAGGGCGCGGTGTCTGGACATCCGTCGCCGTCCTGGAACAGGTTGTAGTTTTCCCTGGTTGAGGGGCAGGAGTCTATGTGATCCTGGATTCCGTCATAGTCGGCATCATACCAGGGCACAAAGGCTCCCGGGCAGCCGTCATCCGTGTTTCCATACTGCGGATCATAGTCCTCCATGAGGTGCGGGCACCTGTCCGTGTCATTTGGGATTCCATCGTTGTCATTGTCTGCCATATCTGCATGGGAGACGCCCGGCACGGTGACTGACACTATGGACAGCATCAGTGCTGCAAAAATCAATAGCTCCTTTTTCCTCAATTGCTTTCTACTGGTGTAGATGGATTGGGCATTTTAATGCTTATCTATGGGGGACCGGCAGGGGACTTTACGCACGATTTCAGGCCAAACCGGCCCAAAACCCTAGAAAATCCCGTATTTGCTTGACTCCATCTCTTCTTTTATGGCAAGCTTGAATCTTGGGATCCCGGCCCCCGCCTGGCTTGCCAGCCATGTGAGGAATTTTTTCTCAAAGCCCTTGCCCTTTAGCCGGTCAAAATCCGGCCCCATTTGCTCGGACAGCTTCTCCACCATTGACCTGCTTACGCTTACGACAAAAAAGTGCCACCCAAAGGCAAACTCAGAGTCCGTCATGGCAAACTCGTCCTCGCCGTGAATCCTCTCCTCCAACAGCGCTAGGGTCTTGCCTATGGCCTTGCTGGTCTTGTCATAGTCCACCGCCGAGACGTTGATGTTGATCCTTGAGCTCATGGCATGTGTTGTCGCTTGCAAAATAAAAGGATTACACGGGCCCGCCTCCCCCCGAACGGCTAGGGGCAGGCTTGCCTGCAGCCGTGGTTCATGCCTGGCTGCACGAGGGGACGCGGCTTTACTTTTTTAACAGGTGCTTTACCTCTATGTCAAAAAACTCCCGAAGTATTGAGACGTATGTCTTGACCGGCTCTGGCATCTCCTCGTCGCACGTCAGACCGAGGTTTCTTGCGTTGATCCAGATGACCACCGACTGCAGGATCGTCAGGAACCTGTCGTTTTGAATGTCCCTACCTCCGACGGATCTTGTATACCGCTCTGCATGCTCCCAGGAGGTCACAAAGTCAATACACCTGACGCCAAAGACTGACAGCAGCTGCTCCCGAAGATCCCCGGCCCTTGTCAGCGGCGTCTTGTGCACCAGATACGGGAACGAAACCTCGTCTGGCCTAAAGTCAAGCAGGGGATCCCAGATTGTTATGATCCTGCATCCTCCTGGCATCCTCTGAAATTTTTCTGCCATCTGCTCTGCAATCCCCTGCTCTGAAAACCAAAACAAGACAACCGTGGCATCGCTGATCTCCCGGTTTCTGATGTCGTCGCAAAAAACCTCGCAGTTCTGTATCCTCCTACCCCTGGCCGCTGCAATCTTCTCCTCGCTGCGGTCTATGCCGACCACTTTTTTTGCATGAAACTCCCTCCGGGCAATCTCCAGGCCGGTCCCGTCGCCGCAGCCCAGGTGGTAGAACGTATCGTCGGCTCCCAGCCCTACTAGGTCAAAGATTTCCCTGAATGACTTTTCTGGGAGCTGTACGTCCTCGCCGGTGATGATGTTTTGCGGGAGCGAGTCTAGAAACTCCTCAACCTTCATGCCATCTGTCGGGACTCGTGGGATTTATTCTCTTATGCCCTCTAGTTTTGAGACTGCCTGCCATAGCTGTGTCCGAACGTATGACGGCATGTTTGGATCCTGCGTTATGTCATCAAGCATGCTGATTGCGTTTGCGGCCCTTACGGATAGCGCGTACTGCTCGCCGCCCAGCTCTGTGACGAGGTCGGTGATTGTCTTTTTGATGGTTTTTGGCGTAGATGGGTTTGACGCTATCTGGCTTAGCGTGTCAATGGACTCCCTCATGGACTCTTTGTTTCGTGCCTCGTCTGCCATCTCATTGACCAATAACCTGTGCGATATTTCTGTCTATACCTCGATGAAAACATTGTCTGACTCTACTATGGCCCTGTATGCCTGCAAATCGCGGATTTTTGCCGGAAACTTTTCCAATTTCCCGGTTTTGCAGTCAAACTGTGCGCCATGCCATCCGCATACTATCGTGCAGCCGTCGATCCTTCCCTCCGACAGGCTGGCCCCCGCATGGGTACACGTGTCATCAAATGCAAGGTACTCCCCCCTCAGATGAACCACCGCGATGTCCCTTCCGTCGACTGTGACCTTGCGTATTTTGCCGTCGGAGATCTCCGAGACCCTTCCGGCGATGATTTTTCCCATGATACGTAAAATCCGGCCATTCTTAATAATTCTTCCATGTCCGGCATTCCCAGAAGTTCCACACAAAACGGCTCCAAATTCAAAACAACAAGTCAGGCGCCTGCGGATCCGCACGTCACCGCCTACGCCGCCATGAGCCTGATCCCATCTGGGAGGACCATGCGTCCATAACTTGAAATAAGCAAGGCGCGTTTTTGCAAACTTTGCAAGACGACATCAATCTGTGCAATCATGGTTTTTTTATGATAACAATCTGGCGATATTGTATCATGTCGGTTTGTCTTGGATTCTGATTAGGAAAATAACCTGTCCGTTTCCGATGTTTCTAATCACCTCTGAATTTAAGGTACTTTAAAACTTCTTTGCTGTTATGACTGTCCCTTTGGTTCTGATTATCCGCCTTTATCTGAAAAGCCATTTCCAGAGCCAGATTTTCTGGCTTGAAAAAATAACCCGACTTTAATCTCATCATGTTTTTTGATGATATCTTTGGATGTACGTGGTCATGTCCCCTTGCTAGCTAGACGCGAAAATCACATTGTACATGCCAATTCATGCCTAATTGATAGGGGCAGGTAACCACATGCCTTTGGATTATACTGAGTGGCCTTAGATTTTTTGTATTTTCATTATTTTTATTCATGGTGGTGCCTTCAGGGCTGTGCAAAAAAGTGCAAGATACCCACCGGATTCAGAACGCCTGAAAAGGAAAGCAAATCTGTTGAAAGTAATGGTGCGTGGCAGGTAGTGCCAATACAGCGTATTTGGTTTGAGACAGGCCTGATACCGGGCTGTAGCCTAATTCATCAGAATTGCTGAAAACCATACGATGTCGTCTGGGATGAGCGTACAGAGTGGAAATTCATAAAAATGCGCAGGTTGAATCAAGGGGAACTATGTGACAACTCCCCCACTGCGATGGGTTCATCGGGTTCAGTGAGTGCAAGACGCATTATTTGACGGATATTAGGACGCCGGGATGGACGGGCAGGGAGGCCACAGATGCGATCAGGAAAAATGGCCCAAAACGGACGGAGACATCAATGACTAGCGAACATGATTTTCATATAACACATGCCCAACCAGCAAGAGCGCGGCCCACACACTGTACGGAGGCAGCCTTTTTAGCGACATGACTATAGTCCTGTCATGATCAGACTCCTTGCCGCGGCAGGACTCTTTCTCGTTCTGGCAGCCGCTGCCGTTGCCACCGCGCATGCGGAGGTGCCGCCCCCGCTAAAGCAGCTTGCAGCCGGCGTCTCTCCTGAGGGAGTCCTGTGCAGGGAGGGGCTCGTGCTGGTCGTGCGCGACACCGGCGGCGCAGTATGCGTGAGGGATAACACTGCAGAAAGGATGGGGTGGACCGTAACTATACCAGATGCCGGCACCGCCGAGTCCACGCACCTGCTGCTGCAGGCCGGCGGCCTGGTGCCAGTCGAGATTTCGGACTATTCTGGGATCGTGTCCGCAAACAACGGCTTTGCAGTCGACTTTTACTCACATGCAGCCAGGCAGGAGGGCAAAAACATCGTATTCTCGCCATGGAGCATCTCCGGTGCCTTTGCACTCGCACACGAGGGGGCGGGGGGCGACACGAGGGACGAGCTCACCTACACGTTCGGGTTTCCAGAGGAAAAACGCCTGCAGTTTGGCTCGGCAACGGTGGATCTGAACAGGCCCGACACAGAGTACCGGCTGTCGGTTGCAAACGCGCTGTGGCTGGCAGAGTGGCTCGAGCCGCTAGAGGAGTACGTGCAGACCGCAAGGATATACTATG
>CAYGCI010000006.1:0-8215 GCA_964348355.1 uncultured Nitrosopumilaceae archaeon
ATCCTGATCTTGATCCCCCCCCGGTGCGAAAACTCCCTGATCATTTTTTTTGCAATGAATGCAAACGGCCTCAGCTCGGGCGTCCGCGCCGCGTCCGGGATCCCCACCTCCTCGTCCCCCAGCTCCGACTCTATCCTTATGACCTGCCCGTCAATCGCCTCCGATGTCACCGTTATCCTCCTGTCGATTGCAGCCAGGATCGCCTCTGTTCCGTGAACTACAAAGTGCTCTCCAAATAGAATTATCTTGCCCGGGGCCGACGCTTTTGATATCAACTGAACACAACTGATCCGTATCCTACTACCGAGCTCTTGTCCCCGACTATGTCGCCGCTCGTTGCATACCGTATGACGTCCCCCCTCGTGGCCCCCAGCCTCCTGCATGCCACCATGGTCGAGGCGATTGCGCCATATCCGCACGCCGAGACGCTCTTTTCCTCCAGGACCGAGTAGAGCCCCTCGACGTCCAGCCGCCTTACCGGCTCTAGCAGCGCCCGGTCCTGGCTGTGTGCAAAGTCGTTGCTCTCATAGTGCGTAAAGTCAGACGAGCCTATGATCATGGCATCCTTGTGCCGGGCGATCTCGGCCACCTTCTCCCCGACCTCCCTTGCCGTATCGATGTCCTGTCTGTTCAGTATGATGGGAAGTATCTTGATCCTGTCCTGAAAGACATACTGCAGCATCGGCACCTGCACCTCCAGGCTGTGATCCCTGGAGTGCGAGAAGGAATCAACGCTGATCCCCTCGCTCTGCCCCGCGGCCTCGGCGGCCTCCGGGTCCACCTCCATGCTGCCCAGCGGCGTCTGCCACACGCCGTCCCCCGATACTGCCACGTTTTCCCCAATCCCCCAGTGGTTGGGGCCCACGATTACTGCCAGGTCAAAACTCTGACCCGAGATGGCGTAAAACGACTGGGCCGCCACCGGACCCGAGTACATGTATCCTGCGTGGGGCGAGATTGCCCCGAAAATCTTTTCAGGAGATGACGTGGGGGGCTCTTTTCTTGGGCCAAAGTCGCTGAGAAAGCACCGCCTGATTTCTCGCACCAGCCGCTCTTTCTGATCCGGATAGAACGTGCCGGCCACCGCCGGTGTCCTAATCTGCATTATTCGATGTCCTCTTCCTTGATCTTCGTTTCAAAGTCGTCGATCTCGTACTGCATCGGATCCTCCTCGCCTAGCCTTCCCTGCTCGATTAGGATTTCCCTTGCAAGCAGCCAGTAGATTGTCGCAAGTGACTTTCTGCCCCTGTTGTTGGCGGGAATTACCAGGTCTATCCTGGACGTGATGTTGTCCGTGTTCGAGGCCCCCACGACGGGAATCCCCGCGTTGGTGGCCTCGGTAATTGCCTGCTCGTCGGCCTGGGGATCGGAGACCAAGACCAGCCTTGGCTCTATATAGTACGGCAGGGACGGGTTGGTAAGCGTGCCCGGCATGAACCTGCCCAGCAGGTGCCTTGCCCCGGTGACCTCGCAGAATTTTTCGATTGGCGTGTTTGCGTACTGCCTGCCCGAGCAGACGATGATGTTCTCGACGCCTATCCTGCTGATAAATTTTGCCGCCGTCTTTATCCTGTCCAGCGTGATATCCAAATCAATCATGTAGAGCCCCTCGGGGCTTGCCTTTGTAATGAACGGCTTCATGAAGGTGGTCTTGACCTGCGTTCCGACCCTTATTCCGGTGGACAGGATCTTCTTTTTTATGTCCTGACCTTCTGCCTGCTGACTCATCGATTTTTAAATTTCTGCCATACCGCGTATTAAATCATGCTCTGACAGCCTCAGCAGCTCGTTTAGCTTGGCCACCCTCTCGCCTCCAACTATGCCCACTTTGAGCATTTTTGACCCGGTGGCGATTCCTATGTGCGAGATCTGCGAGTCGGCCGACTCGCCGGATCTGTGGGATGTGACCAGCCCTATGCCGTTCTGGTTTGCAAGATCCGCAAACCCCAGCGCGTCAAGCAGGCTTCCTGCCTGGTTTACCTTCAGTATGGCGGCGTTGCACGACCCCCCGTCGATGGCCCTCTGCAGGATGTCCCTGTCAGTCACCGTCAAGTCGTCTCCGGCAACCATTGTGCCGGGGAACCTGGCCGTAATCTGGGCCATGTCATCAAACGCCTCCTCGTGCACCGCATCCTCGGCATAGACCAGCTTGTACTTGTCGATGATCCCGGAGGCAAACTCGATCTGATCCCCCGCGGAGTTTTCAAAGCCCGCCCTGTCGTAGACGTACCTCTGCCTCTCCTCGTCCCACTGCGTGGATGACGCAAAGTCCACCCCCAGAGACACCTCGCCTCCGAGGGTGTATCCCAGGCTTTCGATTGCCCTGGCAGATGCCTCCAGCGCCCCCTCGTTGTCCAGCCTGGGCGCCCAGCCGCCCTCGTCCCCCCTCCCCCTTGTAAAGGAGGGATCCCTCTTTTGCAGGACCTCCCCGAGCTCCCTGTGCACCGCAAGGTTCATCTCTATGGACTCCCGAACGGTTTTGGCGCCCCCCGAGCAAACCAGAATCTCCTGGATGTCCGGCGTTCCCGGGCCCGCGTGCGCGCCGCCCCCAAGGATGTTTCCAAGCGGGAAGGGAAACCTGCAGTCCTCGCGCCCCGACAGCGTCCGGAACAGCGGCTGGTCCAGGGCCCTTGCAGCCGAGTCTGCCGCCGCGATGGTTATTGCAAACGCCAGCGCCCCCCCGCACTTTGAATAGTCCGGGGTGTCGTCAAACGCCTTGATTGTGCCGTGTACTGACTCTGGGTCGTCAGAGTCCAGTCCGATGAACCTTTGCGCGTTTTGGTTTAGGACCCTCAGGCCCTGCTCAGGATCCGAGTTTGGAAAGCTGACCACCTCGTGTTTCCCAACGCTTGCGCCTGACGGGGCGCATACCCTGCCTAAAAACCTCCCGTCAGAGACCACGTCGACCTCCACCGTCCTGCCCCCCCTGCTGTTGAGCAGTATCCTGCCCGTGATCGCTGTAATCTTTGGCAAGGCCTATTCTAGCTCGGACTGGACTTCCTGGTTGCGCCTGTGGATTGCCTCATAGAACGGAATGATCTGCTGGATCGTCTCCATGGACGTGAGCAGCATCCGCCTGCAGCAATACCTGCTGACTCCTACCGAGTCAAGCGCCCTGCCCGGCTCCTCGCCTGAGTTGATTTTATTTTGATAATCATCATGCTTGTCTGCTATCAGACTGCCGCAGGTAAAGCATCTTACAGGTACAAGCATATTCGAAAAAAATAATCAAGGATTATAAAAACCATGCAAGAACTTCTAGGTGCGGGCGTCGCCCAGCCTGGCCAAAGGCGCTAGCTTGAGGGGCTAGTCTCTCAGGAGTTCGTGGGTTCAAATCCCATCGCCCGCATACACTACCTTTCCAGCCTCCTGATTGCCTCGATCAGATCCTTCCTCCTGATCTCCTCTGTGATGACTGCCCTTGTGTCCTCTACGAGCATCCTGTCCACGTCCAGCTTCCTCCTGGTCTCCTTTACCACCTTGTCCAGGCTTGCAAAGGGGTACAGCAGCGCAAACAGCTCCTCCATGATCCGAAACACCCTCAGCGCCTCCCCGAGGCTGTCATTGCGGATTTTGTCCAGGACAAGTCGCTTTAGCTCCCCGATGCAGTCTAGCAGTCCCAGGACATACGACTCGTCGGAGACCTTGAGGGAGACCTTGGATGGGATCTGTCTTTTTTCCACAATTGCAATCAGTGCTGCGGCCTCTACGAACTCCTGCTCCGGGGTGACCAGGTACCGCCTCAGCTCGGCCTCTGATTTTTTCCTGTATTTGACCAGCAGCCTGCCGGCAGCCTGCAGGTTGGACCTTGCCCCCTCCATGTCCCCGCCGTGGACCGCTATGATGCTTTTGCTGCACAAGACTATTACCTCCCTGGTATTTTTTAGCAGGAACTCCCTTGCATCCTGGGTCCTTGCAAGCGATTTTGAAATCCTGTCCAGGGATGTCCTTGCGTTTTTTACCGCCATCAAGAGCCCTGCCTGATTCTAGGATAAAGCCGTTTGCCATCCGAAGGCTATTATTTTGGCTGCTGCCCCCTGAGGACATGGAGATCACCGTGGATCAGATGTACGGCATAGAGAACAGGGGACACGAGATGGGATTTCTGAAAAAGTTCATGATGGAAAATGCGGGGGCCGCCGCAGTCAGGCGGCTGGTTGAAAGGTTTGGCGACGTCGAGTCAAAAGACGTCCTGGTTTTCGCAGGCATGGGCAACAATGGCGGCGACGGGCTGGTGATGGCCCGGCATCTTGCAGGCCATGGCGCAAACGTGACCGCAAGACTCCTTGGGGACGCCGACAAAATCAAGACCGAGGAAAGCCGCTGGAACTGGTCACTGCTGAGGAGGATGCCGTCGGTAAGGCTGCTGTCCGGCGATGGCACCGGGTTTGGTCCCGCCCCAGACGTGATAGTCGACGGGATTCTGGGAACCGGGATCTCCGGCCAGATCCGGGAGCCGTATGCCTCTGCAATCAACCACATCAACCGGACCGACTGCTTCAAGCTTGCAGTTGACGTCCCGTCCGGCCTGGATCCGCAGACCGGGGAGACTGCAAACATTGCTGCACGGTGCAACATGACTGTGACGTTTCACAGGATAAAGCAGGGAATTCCAAAGAGAAGGGACCTGACCGGCCAGCTGTTTGTGGAAAAAATCGGCATTCCTCCGGAGGCCGAGGAGGGTATACTTTGAGGGTCCACCAGATTCCCGTGGGCAGCATGCAGAACTTTACCTATGTCGTCGAGGACGAGGAGACGTCGCAGGCGGTGGTCATCGATCCCTCCTGGGACCTGGAAAAAATCGAGGAGGTGATAGCTCGAAACGGCCTGTCCGTAAAGTATATTGTAAACACCCACCACCACTTTGACCACACCGCCGGAAACGGGGCCCTCTCAAAATCCCTCGGCGTCAGGATCATCCAGCACGAAAACTCGGGGCTTGAGCACGACATATCGGTCTCCGACGGCGACAGGATCGAGTTTGGAAAGACCGTCCTGACCGTTTTTCACACACCCGGCCACTCAGAGGACAGCATCTGCCTCCTGGGGGGAGGCAGGCTGTTTTCCGGGGACACCCTCTTCGTTGGAAGCTGCGGGCGCACTGACCTGCCGGGAGGCAGCTCGCGGGAGCTTTATCACAGCCTCTTTGACATACTGTACGGCCTTGATGACGATCTTGAGGTCCTGCCCGGCCACGACTACGGCCCCAGTCCGACATCCACCATTGGAAGGGAAAAGCAGGCCAACTCTGTCATGCAAAGGAGAAGCGAGGAAGACTTTGTCAGAATGATGGGATGAGACTATGGATGATCTTGACATTTACATCAACGAGGCGCGGGGCAGGTCATTTGCAGACTCGGTCAGAGGGGGCCGCTTTTCGTTTGCCCTGGTAATATCGCATACTGACACAAGCGAGATTCCGGGCATAACCGTAGCAGGCCCCTCGCCTGACATGATGAAGTACACCCCGCCCGCAGACGCGGAGTTTCTCCACTATGGAAGCTGCCTCTGCATTGACGGGGTCCCACAGACGCCCGACGGAAAGCCAACCCCCGCGCTGCTTACAAAGGTGGCACTAGAGTCTGCCAGCATCCCGCACATCGTCATCAATGCGGGAAGCAGGATCCAGCCCAGGCTGCCCTTCATCTCGACCGGCCTCCCCCCCGGGGCAAACATAGGGCAGTCCCCCGCACTGAGACACGAGGACGTGATCCATGCAGTTGACTTTGGGCGGATTGTCGGAAGGACGCTTGCCTCCATGACCGACTGCCTGGTAATCGGCGAGAGCCTGCCTGCCGGGACAACCACTGCCATGGCAACCCTGCAGGGGCTAGGCTACGACTCGACGGTAAGCTCCAGCTCGGACAAAAACCCGCTAGAGCTGAAGAGATCCATCGTCGGCAAGGCCGCCTCCCGCCTGACCGGCAAGGAGCCGTCCTCCATAGTAGCCAACATGGGGGATCCGATGATTCCGTTCGTGGCCGGGATGCTGAGTACCGCATCTGGAATGTGCAAGGTCATGCTGGCAGGCGGAACCCAGATGGCCGCAGTCCTGGCGTTTGCCAGGACGCTGGGATACCACAGCAGCTCCGTGGCGATTGGAACGACGAGATACGTCATCGATGACCGGTCCTCTAACCTCCTTGAGACCGTAAGGCAGATAGACGACGTCCCCGTCATCGCAGTCGATCCGAGGCTGTCAGAGTCAAAGATTCCCGGACTGCGGGCCTTTTCTGAGGGGTTTGCAAAGGAGGGGGTCGGCGCCGGAGGGAGCGTGATTTCGGCCGTCCTGCGGGCGGAGCTGGGCACCGGCCAGATGCTTGAGGGAGTAGAGCGCGAGTATGCCCGGGTTTTCACCTCACGGTGACTGACTTTGCGAGGTTCCGCGGATAGTCCGGATCCGTATCCTTTTCCAGCGCAGAATAGTACGCGAGAAGCTGGATCGGAATAACCTCCAAGAGCGGATACATGGACTCTTCGATCTCCGGAATACGGATCCAGTGGTCGTACACGTCGCTTGGCCTGTCTGAGATTCCGATGATCCTTGCGCCCCGAGCCCTGATCTCCCTTGCGCTAGTCAGCGTATCCTCGTATGTCGCGTCCCCCGGATTGATGATTATGACAAAGACGCTCGAGTCCATCAGCGCCAGCGGCCCGTGCTTTAGCTCCCCCCCGGGAATGCCCTCTGCATGGATGTATGTGAGCTCCTTTAGCTTCAGCGCCGACTCGGCCGCTATGGGAAAGTGGATCCCCCTCCCCAGCACATAGATGTCCGAAATCTCCTTTAGCTCCCTTGCAATGCTTTTGATTCCCGAGTGGTCCTCCAGGATCTCCGTTATGCACTGCGATGCCGTTTTAAAGTCGGGCCTCATGCACCCGTTGCACAGCATGTCGGTCATCCTGTAGATTATCGCCAGCTGTGCAGTGAAGCTCTTGGTGGCGGCCACCCCTATCTCGGGGCCGCAGTTCATTCCGATCTTTATCGACGACTCGTGCGCCAGAGACGACGTGAGCAGGTTGATTATGGAGATGACCTCCGAGTTTGCCTGCTTTGCAATTTTTACCGCCTCTAGGACATCTGCGCTCTCCCCGCTCTGCGAGATCGCAATCATGATGGAGCCGTCCTCTATCGCCTCGGGGGAGTGGGGCAGCTCGCTGGAGATTATCGGATCCACCCTTATCTTTGCGTACTTGGAAATCATGTATTTTGCAATCAGTGCGGCGTTGTAGCTGGTTCCGCTGCCGGTAATGTAGGCGCTTTTGGCGCGGCCGATGCGGTCCACTGCCTGCTTTATTGCCTCGGGCGTGTTCTGCGCAGCCCTGAGGATGGTCTGGGGCTGCTCTGAGATCTCCTTTATCGTATAGTGTGCAAAATCGCCCTTGTATGCGTCTGCGAACTCCTTTGAAACCTTGGTTACCGGGAGCTTGGTCTGCCCCCCCTCAAAGTCGAAGATCCTCAGATCCCCGTCTATTAGAACAAAGTTCCCGTTCTCTATGTATACTGCGTAGTCCGTAGTCTCGATAAACCCCAGGACATCGCTGGACAGAAAATAGCTGTCCTTGCCGATCCCGATAATCAGGGGCTCGTGGAACCTGGCCGCTGCCAGCTTTCCGCTCTCAAACATTGCGACAAACGAATAGTGGCCCCTGAGCTCTGCCAGCGTGGAGACCATGGCCCTTCCCTCGTCCCGGGTCTTTTCATAGTTGTACTGCAGCAGGTTTGCAATCACCTCGGTATCCGTCTCGCTGCGAAACGCATACCCCAAACCCTCCAGCCTCTTCTTTAGCTCCTCAAAGTTTTCGATTATCCCGTTGTGCACTACCGCAATCTTGCCCGAGCTGCTTGAGTGCGGGTGTGCGTTTGCGTCAGTCACCCCCCCGTGCGTTGCCCACCTCGTATGTCCGATCCCGACTTTCCCCCGCAGCTGGTCAAGCCTTTCTGCCGAATTGACCTCGTCTACCCTGCCTACGCCCTTTCTCAGGGAGATCTCCGAGCTGTCTTTTGTCGCAACCCCCACACTGTCGTACCCCCTATACTCCATCCGCTTGAGCCCCTTTACCAGGACCGGGGCGGCCTCCTCACTACCGTAAAATCCGATTATAGAGCACATGATAACTCGTATTTTGTTTTGGATATTTAGAGATAAGCTTATTCCCGTGACTCTGGAGACTGGGCCTCTCCGGCAGGCTCTGCCTTTTCTCCGGCAGGCTCTGC
>CAYGCI010000006.1:8315-19555 GCA_964348355.1 uncultured Nitrosopumilaceae archaeon
AGGTGCCTGCGGGGATGTATTCGGAAGCGAACCGGCAGGCTCTGCCTTTTCTCCGGCAGGCTCTGCAGGTGCCTGCGGGGATGTATTCGGAAGCGAACCGGCAGGCTCTGCCTTTTCTCCGACCGGCTCTGTCTCGGCTGGAGCCTCCTCAGGCGCCGGCTGCCCTTTTTGCGCCTCTTCGAGGACCTCCCTGAGGCCTGAATCCGGCCTCAGCCTGATATCTCCTTCCTCGTCTAGTGCTACCGTATAGGATGGAATGTTTACTATTCTGTCCCCGATCATGATGTGGCCGTGTACCACTGCCTGCCTTGCCTGGTATGGCGTCTGGAACCCGAACTTTTTCATTACAATGGTCTGCAGTCTTCTTGCAAGCAGGTCTGTGACCTGCAGGTTCAGCACGTCGTCTAGTGAGGAGTCCCGGCTTACAATCCCGATTCTTGATAGTGACCTCATCAGGATCGGCTCCTTTTCCTGCCTTACCTCCTGGCCTAGTGCAAGCAGTGATCTTGCCTGGTGTCTGACGCGGGACAGCTCCGTATGTGCCTTCCACAGCTCCCTTTTTGTTTTCAGTCCAAACGTTCCAAGCGTCTTTAGCTCCTCCATCTTTAGATCGTAGTTTAGCGGACGCTTTGGCTTTTTCCAAACTCTCCGTGGATATTTAGGATCTCCCATTTGCACCGCCTATTCCTTCTTCTCTGCTGGGGCCTCTTCCTTCTCTGCCGGCGCACTGGCCGCTGCCGGCGCCGCTCCGGTCGGTGCTGCTGGGGTGCTGCTCTTTTGCGGCATTACCTTGCCGCCCTTTGCAACTCCAACCGCGCCGCCCTTGCGTCCGGTGGTCCTTGTCCTCTGCCCCCTGACCTTTAATCCAAACATGTGCCTGTATCCCCTCCAACTGCTTGTAATTCTTTCCCTTTCAATGTCATTTCTGATTGTAAACTCGATATCAGACGTAATCAAGTGCATGTCGTTTCCGGTCTCGACGTCTTTTTGCCTGTTCAGGAACCACGCCGGGAAGTTTGCCGCCCTCGGGTCAAGGATGACCTTCTCAATTGACTGCACCTGCTCGTCTGTAAGGTTTCCAATGTTTGCGTTTGAGCTGATTTTTAGCGAGCCCAAGATGGCATTGGCAAACATGTATCCGACACCCTTGATCTGTGTGAGGCCCACCAGTATCTTCCTCTCGCCGGGGATGTCGTTTCCGACGATTCTCACAATGTGCTTGTATTCTTGCGTACTCAAGTATGGGTGATTCTTGGCTACCCCGATAAAAACCATGCTAGAAACTAGCCGTAAGAGTCTGCCTTCGGGAGATACGGCGCAAGGGGGCATGATCATGAGGGCTCTGATCGGCAGAACCGCCTGAGGGGCAAACTCTTTCAGCGTGTGAGGCCACGTACCTGCCGGCCAGAAAAGTGTCCATAATTAAAAATCATGTGAGTGGCTAGATGGCCTGTCAAATCTTCAGACAAAACATGGCCTTCAGGCGCCAAAAGTCGTCAAATCTCCCAAATTTGACAAACCAATCTCAGGATCCAGACAAGTCCACATGCATGTGGCCACGTCCCCTCGTTAGCTAGGCACGAAAACCACAATCATGCATCTAATTCGTGCCTGACTGATGGGGGCAGGTGACCTCGTACCTTTCAGCTGGCCTGCTGCATAACCATGGTTTTATAGCGACGAGCAAAAATTCCTCAACACATGTGCTGCACTGCCACGAGTAGGTTACTTCTGGGAAGACTGTGCAGGATGGAAGGAATTTAAGTCGCCTGTCCCCTGCCTGGGTATGGATGACTCTGTTGACCGACGGAGGGCGGTGGACTGCCTGTTTGATGCGGACAACTCTGCAGTCCTGGGCGAGCTTGAGGATGGCCCAAAACCCCTGTCTGAGCTGTCCGCAGCATCCGGGCTGTCCGAGGAGCAGATTCTGTCCAACCTGTCCTACCTGATCAAGGCGGGAGTCCTGATCAAGACATCCGGGGGAGACTCGACACGCCTGGCAGCAGATCACGCCAAGCTCTCCGAGCTGGTCGAGTCCGACGGCAATTTTGATGCCGCAATTGACGGGCTGACCAAGATGGACGGATACCTGAACTAGCGGCGCCTTTTTGTGACTATTGCAAAGATCACCGCAGCCGCCATCCCTGCCAGCCCGATGACCAGCATGTAGATTGACACAAACGCTATTGTCCGCTTTGATGCATCCGGCTCCGGTCCGATGTACCCCGCAACGAGCCTCTCCTCCCGATCAGAGCTCTCGATTACCAGCGTATAGTTTCCCGGGACGCTGACCTCAAAGTACCCCTCGTATGCCTCCCTGTCGACGGACTCCCTCAGAATCTGGTTTCCGCCGGGATCGTTTACTGCGGCGTGGATCGTATCCTGCCTCAGCCCTGGCACCTCGACGGCAAAGACCCCGCCCTCTGACCGCTCCATTGAGACCCGGACCTCCAGCCTGTCGCCTGCGCCTATCACGCCCTCGTTTTTTGCAAAGTCCTCAAAGAGCACCTCGTTTCCCAGGACGGACAGTCCCAGCCCCCCAGCCACGAGTCCGCCCATGATGACCAGCGATATTGAGGATTTTTGCATGCGTCTTTTCCCTGCACTGCATCTAAAAACCCTGCGTACTGCCCCCCTGATGCCAAACTTAGTATGCTCTAAAAAAGTTAGTCCCTTCTAAAAAAGTTAGCCCGGGCTAACTTTTAATATGGGCCGGATGCATTCTGAACCATCTAGATGAAAAAGCCAGCCCTGATTGCAGCAATTGCAGTTGCCGCCGCCATCGGCGGGGTTTCTGCGGGTGCTGCCATGCAGGGAGACGGGGACTCTGCCGGCCTTTCTGGCATGCAACAGCCCAGCCCAGGCGAGCCTGGGAGGATCATGATAGCCACCACCACCAATGTCATCACGGATCTCGTCGAGAATATCGGCGGGGACAGGGTGCAGGTTACCGGACTGATGGGGCCCGGAGTCGATCCCCACCTGTACAGGCCCAGTGCAGGCGATCTCAAAAGACTGCAGGGCGCCGATCTCGTGTTCTACAACGGCCTGGATCTGGAGGGCAAGATGGGCGACATCTTTGTCAAGATCGGCAGGGAGGGCACCCCCGTATGGGCCGTCTCTGAGAACATCCCGCCCGAGTCCTTGCTGAGCCTGGATGCCGAGGGACACTTTGATCCCCATGTCTGGTGGAGTGCCCTACTCTGGATGGAGGCTGCAAGGGTCGTCGAGGCCGGGCTGAGCCGGCACGATCCCCAGAATTCCGGGGCCTACCAAGACAACCTTGAAAGGTACCTGCTGGATCTTGAGGAGCTTCACGAGTACGGCACAGACAGGATAGGCTCCATTCCCCCGGGGCAGAGGGTTCTCGTTACCGCCCACGACGCATTCCAGTACCTTGGCCACGCATACGGTCTGGAGGAGATGGCCATACAGGGGTGGAGCACCGACAGCGAGGCCGGGATCCGGGAGATTCAGAACATGGCAGACATTATAACGGATAGAAAGATCAAAGCCGTCTTTGTAGAGTCGTCGGTGTCCCCCGCAACAATAGAGGCGCTGGGCGCGGCGGTTCGCGACAGGGGACACGATATAGCAATCGGGGGGCAGCTGTTCTCTGATGCAATCGGGGGGCAGGGAACGCCGGAGGGGACCTACGTTGGGGCATTCAGGCACAACGTGGACATCATAGTACGGGCACTGCAATGAAAAGCCCGTCTTTGAGCCAGGGGGAACCGCCGGGGGACAGGGCCCATCCCATCACGATGAGCAGCCTGTCTGTAACGTATCGTACGGAGCCTGCGTTGTGGAACATTGATCTGAGCCTTCCCGAGGGAAAGATGATTGCAATAGTGGGACCCAACGGGGCAGGCAAGTCCACCCTGATCAAGGCCGTAATGGGCCTGGTCCCGATTGCCGCCGGAAGGGTAAGCGTGTACGGGGAGCCCTACGCAAGGCAGAGGCACAGCGTGGCATACGTCCCCCAGCGGGGCTCTGTGGACTGGGATTTTCCCACCGATGCGCTAGATGTCGTCGAGATGGGGCTGTACGGAAGACTCGGGTGGTTGCGCCGTCCCAACTCCGAGACAAGAGGCAGGGCAAGGGAGTGCCTTGCAAAGGTCGGGCTGGGCGACTATGCCGACAGGCAGATAGGGCAGCTGTCCGGCGGCCAGCAGCAGCGGGTTTTTGTCGCAAGGGCCCTGGCGCAGGATCCCCGAATCTACCTGATGGACGAGCCGTTAAACGGAGTTGACGCTACTACCGAGGAGACAATACTGGCAGTACTGGAGGGCCTCAGGAGGGAGGGAAAAACCATCGTCATGGTCCACCATGATCTTCAAACCGTAGACAGGTACTTTGACTGGGTCGTCATGCTAAACAGAAGCCTGGTCGCAAAAGGGCCCACGGGGACGGTCTTCACGCAGGAAAACCTGGATCTGGCATACAGGGAAAGACGGCGCGCCACGACTGGATGGGATTGAGCAGATACACATGACCGAAGAAATCCTGGGAGTGTTTTTTGGAGTGTTTGCAGACTATACCCTGAGATACGTTGCCCTGGGCTCTGCCATCCTGGGGGTGACCAGCGGCGCCCTGGGATGCTTTACGGTGCTCCGGAGGCAGAGCCTCTTTGGAGACGCCCTGTCCCACGCCGCCCTGCCAGGCATCGGGGTCGCATACCTCCTTGCCGGCGCAAAGGACTCGCTGCCCCTGATGCTGGGAGCCGCCGTTTTTGCCTGGCTTGGGGGAGCCATGACCATGGCAATCACGGGCACCACCAGAATCAAGCAGGACGCCGCGCTTGGGATTACCCTTTCTGTATTCTTCGGACTGGGAGTCGTAATCCTTACCCACCTGCAGGGTACGGGCGGGGCCGGCCAGGGGGGGCTGGACAGGTTTCTCTTTGGGCAGGCAGCCGCGCTAGTCGAGGGCGACGTGATCAGTCTGGGGGTTCTGGCGGCGGGCTGCCTTGCCATACTGGCGGCATTTTTCAAGGAGTTCAAGATTGCCACCTTTGACGGCGCCTTTGGACAGAGCCTGGGATTTCCAGCCAGGTATGTTGGAGCGCTGCTGACCTCCGTCATCGTGGTTGCCGTAGTTATCGGGCTGCACACCGTCGGGGTGGTTCTGATGGTTGCCATGCTGATAGCCCCCGCAGCCGCCGCCCGGCAGTGGACGTCCAGCCTGAGGAGCATGCTGGTTCTCTCTGCGGTGTTTGGAGGCCTGAGCGGGATAGCCGGCTCGGTGATAAGCAGCACGGCCGAGGGCGCCTCCACGGGGCCGGTAATCGTCATTACGGCCACAGCAGTCCTGGGAGTATCACTGTTTTTCTCGCCAAGGCGGGGTTATCTGTTCAGATACATCCGCAGGAGAAGGCATCCCCGGGGCATTGTAGCGGGGACCGGGGGGCCCTCCGATGACGGGGGCGCCGGGAGCCGGTAGGCATGTCCGGCGATCTGATCATCATGGGCGCCGCGGTCCTGGTCGCGGCCAACTGCGCGTCAATCGGGGTGTTTCTGGTCCTCAGGCAGATGGCCATGATGTCCGATGCGATCAGCCATGCGGTACTCCTGGGGGTCGTGGTTGCCGTATTTGCCGCCGGCGGGCGCGAGCCCGTCCCCGTGATTATCGGCGGCGTACTGTCTGGAATCCTGACCGTCTCGCTGGTGGAGGCGCTTTACCGCTCGGGCAGGCTCAGGCAGGACAGCTCGATCGGGATAGTGTTCCCGTTTTTGTTTGCCATAGGAGTAGTTCTCGTAACGCAGGCCGGAAACGTCCACATAGACGCACAGCATGTCCTTTATGGCTCGATCGAGTTTGCCCCGTTTGATACGCTGTACCTGGATGGCGCCAGCCTGGGCCCAAAGTCGCTCTGGGTCCTCGGGGTTCTGGCGGCGGCAAACGTCGCCTTTGTCGCGTTGCTCTACAAGGAGCTAAAAATTGGCACCTTTGACAGGTCTCTTGCAGCAGGCGTGGGACTGATGCCGCTGCTTGTCCACTACCTGCTGATGGTAATGGCCGCAACGACTGCGGTGGTCGCCTTTGAGTCCGTCGGCGCCATACTGGTAATTGCGTTCTTTGTCGTGCCCGCATCCGGGGCATACCTGCTGACTGACAGGCTGTCTAGGATGATTCCTCTATCCGTTGCACTGGGCGCGGCCAGCGCCGTCTCCGGGTACGCCCTTGCGCTGTACCTTGACGTGTCCGTGGCAGGCTCCATGGCGACGGCCGCCGGAGTCATCTTCGGACTGGTATGGGTGCTTGCCCCGAATCGGGGCCTGATATGCAGGTGGCAGAGGACCTCCAGGCGGCGATTCCAGACAGACGTCGGAATCCTGCTTGCCCACCTCGAGGCCCGGGCAGGGCCCGGCAGCGGCGTGCGCCCACCTGCCATATCCTCGTCCCTGGGCTGGACGGGCCGATACCTGCAAAGGATAGTCGACTATTCAAGGAGCCAGAGGCTGCTGGATCAGGACAAGGACGGCAGCCTGTCTCTCACGGAGAGCGGCAGGCGGAGGGCCGAGCGGCATGCCTGACCCGTGCGGCATCCCCTCAAACCGGCTCCGGGTGTATCGTGATCAGGGCATTTTTGAACTGTGATTTTATCTTCCTCTCGATCTCCGATGTCACGTCATGAACCTTCTCGATGGCAAGCGTCCCGTCAAACGAGCAGTCTATCTCGATTTTCAGCATGTTCTCAAAGTTCAGCGTAATGACCCGCGTGACGCCCCTTATCTCCCCGTACTGGCTGACCAGCCCCCTGATTTTTTCCTCGGCATCCATGCTGTCTGTATGAAACACCTCCGGAACGGTCACATACGGTTCCAGGTGTATGGTGACGTGGTCGATCTCTGGCAGTCCCTCCTGAATCCTCCGCTCCACCGAGTCGGCAATCTCGTGTGCCGCAAACAGGTCGATGTCCCCCTCGACCATGACGTGCAGGTTCACAAAAATTTTTGACTCTGACGTGTAAAGGTTGATGTTGTGCACGTCCCTTACGCCTGGGATCTCCACGGCAATGTCCTTGATCCTGGACTCCTTTGGAACATCCTTCCAGCTGGGCTCAAAGTGCACCGTAACTGCCGCATGTGCAACCCCGCTTTTGATATTGTCTTCAACGGCGACGCTGATCTCGTGGGCCCTCTCAAAGCTCACGTCCGCCCGCAGCAGGACGGTGACCTCTGTAAAAACGACGTCCCCGGACTTTCTCATCAGGACCGACCTCACACCCATGACCCCGGGAGTGTTTTTCACGATTGCCTCTGCCTTGCTGACCATCTCCGGCGAGATGACGTCTGTCAAGTCCATCGCGGTCCTGTAGATCAGCTTTATGCTCAGCGCGGCCAGCAGGGATCCCAGCACCAGCGCTGCAATGAAATCCCCCTGGAAAAACCCGACCGACGCCAGGGCGATTCCGGCTATTGCCAGCAGCGTTGATCCCAGGTCCATGAACGCATGGTAAAAGTCCGCCTTGAGGGTCGTGCCGCCAATTTTCTTGATTGACCTTCTGAGCAGCACGATTCTGAACACGTCGACCCCGATTGTGTATACACCTCCGATTATCCCAAACGTCCCAAGCATTATCGCAGGCTCCGGACTCTGCAGCCTGGAGAGCGACTCGTAGACAAAATATCCCGCAATAAACAAGATGGCGATTCCCCCAAACAGCCCCCCCAGAGACTCGATCTTCCCGTGTCCGTAGGTGTGCTCCTTGTCCGGCGGCTTTATGGCCATCCTGGCTGCCAGCAGCAGGACCACCGTCACAATGCCGTCCAGGAGCGCATGTATGCTGTCCGTGATCAGCCCCAGGCTGTTTGAGAGCAGGCCAAAGACCAGCTCCACCACAAATGCCGACAGTATTGCAAGTAGGGAAATCTGCAGTACCCTTGCCTTTTGGACAAATATCGTCAATTATCTGATTATGGGCCAAACCGCCAGATTTAACATTATATGACGACTTGTGCGACAATGTTATTGCTGGCAGGCCCGTAGTACAATACATTGGAAAACCTGCGGTATTTTCTCCCCCTGGGCGTGACGCTGCTACTTGCCGCAGGGGCCGCCCCCGCCTATGCCGACTATACCCTCTCTGTCTCAGCAGAAAACCCCCGCTTTGAGAACCATTTTGCCGGCTCCATGGTAGTCGAGGTTGCGGTGTTTGATGACTCGATTCGCGATACCGACGGGGGCGTGGGGGAGCCTGATGTCACGGTTAACGGAAGGGCGCTCAGGATGGTCCAGGCCTCTAATGGAAACTGGTATGCCTATTTTGCAAACGCAGACTCTGCAAGGGCCGCCGATCAGACGTCCCTTGACGGCGGCGTTGCGGGACGGGGACTGGACTTTGGGGTGTTCTGCGGGGGGGACACCGATGCGTCCGTCTTTGGCGCCAGCTTCTCTGATGCTGACGGGATATCGATCCCGGGCGGTGCCGGGCTGGCCGGATTTACGAACGGCAAGGCGGGCCTTTCTGCATGTACCGGCAGCCTGACTGCCGGCGGTGATCTGAACAGCGTCGTCCGAAAGGCCAAGCCGGTCAATACAAACCCCGCCGTCGCCCCGGGCCAAATCGGCCTGGATCCGCGCGCCTGGCCGGTGGTCCAGCTTTACTCGTTTGGCGACGACGTTGCAGTCCGGTATGACTTTGGCGGCGGATCAAAAACGGTTGATCTCCACTATGACGAGATTCCAAACGTCTCCGCCGGCCTGGACAGGGACGTCTATCCGTCCGGCTCCGAGGTCTTTGTTACCATACATGACATGCAGCTGAATCAGGATCCGACCGATCGGGACTCTTGGACGTTTGCAGTCGGCGACTCTCCTGCGGTGTTTTACCGCGCGTTTGCCGGCTCTGCCCCGGGCGGGGGTCGCGGACCGGCGGATCTCCTGCCTGATCTGGACGAGCTGGGATTCCATGACAACGGGCTGTTTTCAATGACTACCAGCTCCGTCGTATCCCTGGGGACAAACAACAACCAGCCGTCGGCCCTCGTCTCTGACGGTACTGTGACACATTCTGAAATCGTCACCTTTGTCGAGACACGGCCCAACACGGGAATCTTTGAGACGTCTGACCATGGCAACGACTCTGTTGTTGAAATCATCCCCGATGCCCCCCGGGGCGGAGCTGACTATATACAGTATAACGGCAAATCGCTCCCTGTCCTGTCCGGCTCTGCAACCGCATCCGTGTCGGCTGGCCCTGACACGGACACATCCATATCCGTTCCCAGAGCCTGGGCTCCGGGAACGGAGATCCCGATAACTGTATTTGACGATGATCAGAATGTAAACTCCGGGCTTCGTGACAGCCTTGACCTGTTCCGCAGCACCTCGATTATTCCGACAATTGTCATCGGAAGCCCGGCCACTCTGGACTCTGCCTCTGATGTGAGGATCTACGAGTCCTCCACCGACCCGCTGCCTGCAGGAACCGGCATCCCCTCGTCTACTCCCGACGACGGCTCTGCGCGGCTGTTTTTGGACGCAAGAGCCGTCTTGACCGCCTTTGAAAAGCTGTCAGTAAACCTGGGGATGACTGCGTCCTCGCTTGGAGAGGTTTTGATTGACGGTGCCGGGGAGCAGGGCACAAGCTGGCTGAACTATGACCTGCGCTCGCTTAACCGCGATCTGGGCATGGATGACATCTCTGATACCAGCATCTCGCTTTATTTTGGAGGCCTCTCAGATGACTCCCCCGTGGTAATCGCAGACTCTGGGGATCTGAGGCAGTTTCAGGGACTCGTCCAAATCAGGGACTCCGATGTGAGCTCGATTCTGGACAGGTCAGGGGCAGCCTACCTGGTCATGAACTTTGATGGCTCAAACGACAGCGCCCCCGCGGCCTCAGTTTCAGGCAAGGGCGGCGTCCAGCCCATCGTTTTTGACATCTTTTCGTTTGGCCTGCGGGGGGATCAGGACATCAACAACTCCATCTACAGGTTTGAGCTAAGGGAAACCGAAAGCAACTCCGGAGCGTTCGCAGGAACCCTGGAATATGCAGTATCGAACCAGCTGAACATCATCACGCCTGATATAGCCAAGACACTCCGCCCGATCGGCGATGATGTAAAGCTCGTCGTAACCGGCAGGATGTTGGATGAGGACGGAATAACGGTTTCCTACTCTGACATATCCGGAGTGGGGGCCATCACACCGACTGCTATAAAATCCTCGGCACCGACCCACTCTGGCAGGGTGTCTACCGACAAGCCGTCATATGGGTTTGGAAGGCCCGTTACAATAACCCTCGTCGATCCTGATCTTAACCTGAGACACGATCGGGTTGACATCTACTCTGTGATTGACGATCCTGACTCGGAAAATACAGACGCAGTTGGCGGCTCAGGCGGCGAGCTGCTGCTGGAGGTGAGAATCAAGGGGATAAAATACGAGCGGTGCACCATCGACGGCACCGAGCACGGCGGACTGGCCTCCTCTGGCTTTTCTCTGGTGGAAACAGGTCCCGACTCGGGCGTCTTTGAAGGCGTCTTCAAGATGCCGTCCCAGATATGTAGCAAAGACGGCACCGAGCTGGTCTACACCTCCGGCGGTAGCATCGACGTGCGGTACTTTGACTTTAGGGACTCGTCAGGGGAGCCAGGCATTGTCTCGCTGTCCGGGCAGCATGCGGCACCGGGCGGCTACCAGTCCGCACCCCGGCTCAACTCCCACGCCCTTGACCTGCCGGCATTCCCGGACTCCGCCGAGGTCGTCTTGAGCGGGAGTATAGCCGGACACAAGCGCGGCGTCCCCGTGGAGATAATACTGACACTGCCAGATGGCAGGCAGCAGGGCTTTGCCGTGCTTCCCTCGGGCGCCGGCAGCTATCGCGGGGTCTTTACGCTTGACTCCAATTCCCCGCCTGGCGACTATGGGGTTGACGTCTACTATCAGGACGTGAAGGTCGGGGAGAACCGCTTTTCTCTGGGCGCCAAGCCCATCCCGGCATCCTCCAAGGCAGGCGTCCTGGGATGGCTGGATGGCGGCCCAGATCAGGCATACCGTGACGTGGTCAGATCCCTGCTAGGCCCCAAATACCCCGAAAACACCGCAAATGACGCCAAGCCAATCCCCGCATGGCTAAAAATCCATGCCAGGCACTGGATCGACGGCCTGATGTCTGATCAGGAGTATCTGAACGGGCTTGAATTTCTAGTCAAAAAAGGCATACTTTGGGTATAACCAAGTCAATTTTTGTTTCCTTGAATACATAAATATGCATTAACAATCATAAATTT
>CAYGCI010000007.1:0-19292 GCA_964348355.1 uncultured Nitrosopumilaceae archaeon
TCTCACCCCTGCAGCGACTGCCGGCAGTTGTGCGCCGCGATTCAGGCCCCCCCCCCGTGGGCCGCAGCTGCACAGTGGTGCTTGAGCCAGGGCTTGTCAATGAATATTTGGATTCTGATACATTATTCAAACAACCGTAAGCTGGGATTGGAATCTACTTCATATATGCCGGGCCCCAACCTGACACATGGGCAAGGAAAGGGGTACCGAAAGGTGCGATGATTCAAGGTGCCACTGCCAGATGGACAGGGATTCAAGAAGGGGAAGTGTCCCCTGATGGCAGAGACGGCATACGTCCTGATCCAGTGCGACCTAGGATCCGAGGTCGATATCATCAGGTGCATTGCAGAGATTCCAGAGGTTGCAGAGGTAAGGGGCACCTATGGAATCTATGATATTTTTTGCAAGATTGTCTCAGGGGACAGGGGGGGAATAGACGGGGTAATTGCAAGGATCAGGGGGATATCCAAGATCAGGTCCACGATAACGCTTCACTGGATCCCCTCGCAGGGTGGAAGGCCGTGATCGAGAAGGAGTTCAACGCGGACAAGCTGTACAGCAGGATAACCCACTATTATGTGGACAGGAAGGGGTACTCGAGGGAAAAGGCAAACCAGATTGCCCAGTCGGTGATTCGGAGGGAGACGACCAGAAGGGTGTGCAAGAACCCAGACTGCGGGCACATGTACGAGGATCACGTGAGAAACAACGAGACCTGCCTGATGCTGGACTGCGACTGCAGGAACTTTGTAAAGCAGGTATGACTGTCATGTGGCAGACGCGCAGCTACGGCCCCGTGGTTTTTTCGATCGAGGTGGTTTTTGCGCCAAGCGTGGCGTGTCAGACAGGATCCGTGCAGGCCCCCCGCAGCCTGACCGCGAAATGAAGCTCCGGCCGTATTGATTTTTGCAGGAATGTCTTGCATCATGTGCAGCTCCCGTGTTGCGCGCATGACGTAATAGGTTAGCCCCTGCCTAGCCGATTTTTTATGACCACCTGATCTATAAACTATCATTACCCGGAAAACACATGTCTACAGCCTCGGAATTCAAGGCATTGGGCAAGAAGATGGCCTGCGTCAAGGCGGAGCTTCAGAAGACGCAGGAGGAGCTTGACACAGAAAGGGTAGCATCTGCCATAAAACAGGCCGATGATACCGCACTAATCGCCACACTGACGGCACAAATCAAGCAGCTCTAGCAGCGCATCAAATACTATGAGAACCCGCACAGCCCATCATCGCAGAACTTGATACCGACCAGGCAGAAAGAGACGGCCGCATCAAGGGAACCGGGCAAGGCGCCGGCAAGGCCGGGCCGCAAACCTGGACACAAGGGCGTATCACACAAGAGGCACCCGACCCTGGAAATGAACCACATATAGCAACGAGCAGAAGTCTTTGAGCCAAAACAGGGTCATTCGAAGAGTACAGTGATCGCGCAACCGGCATAGCGGGCATGGCAGAAGAAACAGACGGCCTGTCAGAGGCCATGCGCAGAGAAAAGGATGCCAGAGTCTACAAAAAGATCATGGCGCTGGTGTTTGTGCCAGAGGACGATATAGGCGTGCCCGAGGCTACAAAGATCCGGTGCAGTGAGAACTCCGTGCGCAACCGGCTGGCGAGGTTTTCGGAGGACGGCATAGACGGCCTCCGGGATCTTCCATGTTCCGGATGCAGGCCAGAGGCGGACAGGAAAAGGACTGCCGCCACAACGGACCTGTCCATTGAACGCAACAGTACCGATGTCACGACGGTGCGCGATGACACAAGGGATGCCACATGGATAGAATACGACACAGGACATGTCCGAAGACTGGTGCGCCGGCACGGCCTGTCGCGCCGCAGGGTGCAAAACGTACATGCCAGCCATGCCGCCCCGAGCCCGGCATGCTCATGGCAGCGGTATCTTGAAGACGTGCGTGCTCCGTGCCTGAAAAGCGGCGGTCTTGCGCTGGTGTCGTCTGACGAGGCGTTCTTCGTGCAGGGCTCATACGACAGATGCGTGTGGGGTCCGACAGGCACCAGAGGCGCGGCATCTTATTCGGGGAACCACGCAAAGGTGGCCGTGTTTGGAAGCATCGCAGAGGACGGCGAGAAGCCGTTCGGGACGTTTACGGGATCGCTTGCGCCGATGCGGTTCATGGAATGTCTGGGGCGCTGCGCGAAGTCTGACAGGGCTGCCGTCTTTTGCGGCAGGCGGAGCGCGCACAGGGATGCTTCCGTCGCAGAATGTCCGGCGGCCGTCCCGACGTCAGGCCGACAATGATCCCGGGGGATCGCCGCACCTCGGTGTCGTAGAGGAATGCCGGAGCGTGGGCAAGCCTGTCGTTTTCAGGGGGATGGTGTACAGAAGGATCAGCGAGCTGCGGCATGCCATATCTGAGTCCAGGACGGTGTCGTTTGCCCGCCCTTGCACGCACAAGTACATCTACAGATCGACGGTCAAGGCCCTCAATTACTTGTGACCGTTGCTATAGAAGGCATGCAGGAGTCAAAGAGGCAGCTGGTGCACATGGGCTTGCAAGGCCCTAAACAAACCCATCCAGCGTGTCCTCGCGCAGGGGCTGGGCATCTATCCCGTGCTGCCGCAAATGGGCGGCAAACTCATCGGCAAATCCGTGGACGGCGTAAACCTTTTCGGCCCCCGATTTTATCACCATCTCGACTAGCTCGGGAAAGTCGCAGTGATCACTTAGAGGGACGGAATAGTCGCAGCGCCGCCCAAGGGGAAATCTGGAAGACTTTGCCCATCCGCTAAAGCCTATGGTCGATGCGCCGTATTTTGACTTTATGTGCCTTACAAATGAGCTGCGCTCTGACATCATGGGGGCCACCATCACCCATGGCTTTTTGTCCAAAAGCCCCCGCCTTTCGGCCTCAGAATGCCCCATCGTCTCCCTCAGGTCTACTCCAAGGCTGCGGTGCAGGTCGTTCATGGCCTTGACAGAGTCGTGCAGGTAAAAGGGGTTCCAGTACGAGAACAGCTGGGTTATGGTCTGGGCCTTGCCCAGCTGATACCCCATCAGGATTACGGGTATGCCCCTCGAATACAGATCCGAGATGATCTCGTTGACCTGCTTTTTGACCTGCTCGACTGTGGGAAAAACAAACTCTGGCAGGCCGAACGTGCATTCGGTGATCAGCGTCTTGCACTTTGGCACCTGCGCACCCGAGAGAAATCCCCGGCTTCTCGTGCAGATATCCCCGGTGTAAAATATCCCCCCGCACAGCAGCCCCCTTGCACCGAGGATGTGGCCCGCATCATACAGGGAGACGTCGTCAATCTCTGTTACATGGTTTTGCATTTCAAATCCACGCAGGTTGGCAATGGCATGGGTCTCATCTGATGCCAGGATGGTTCCGCCGTTTTTGCTAGGAAGGTGATCAGCGTGTGCATGAGAGACGAAGTTCAGTCCCGGGCCTGCAGTCTTCGGATCCAGGTAAATGGTGCTGCCGCCCGCCTTGCAGGCAATGCCGTTTTTGGTCATCAGGACTTTTCTTTCCAAACAGAGTCACGGGTAAGCGGATTTGATATAAACCTCAGGGTTGGCTCCGGACATACCTGTGGTGAGTGTCAAATTCAGCGCACGCGGGTGCGGGTTATGCAGTGGGCGGCATCCTGCCGCCGAGGGACTTGATCGGCGCTACATGTCCGCATTCCTTAGAACTTTGGCAGGCTAAGCAGGTTGTCATAGGGCGAGTCGGCCCTCTCGGTCCTGATGTAGGTCGGCTCCTCGTCGTCAGGTGCCAGCTTTACGGAGACGCGGATTCCCTCGGCCTCAATATAGAAGGTGTGGTGAACCCTGTCCCTGCCCTGGCCCCGCATCATCTTGATGATATCTTCGACCGGGACGGATTTTCCGTCCATCTTGACATTGGTGATCGCCTCACACTTTTTTTCAGCGCCCCGCCGCCTGATGTGCGTGATCTTGTGCCCGGTCATACTAGGGGTAGGATATTGCAAGATAATAATCATTTACCGTATGAATTAATTGCAGGCTAGGCGGACTGGAACCAGTTGCTGCAGCTAGGAATATTGATCTCAGGCAGGGGAAGCAATATGGAGTCCATACTCAGGGCGGTAAGGAGGAGGAGGATTCCGGTCAACCCTGCCGTCGTAATCTCAAACAGGGCAGACGCCGGGGGGCTCAAAATCGCAGAAAGGCTGGGCGTTGCCACGGAGGTCGTCTCAAGCAGGGGGTTTTCAGGGACGCGCTGGGAGTACGACAAAAAAGTCATCAGTGCGCTGAACCGGCACGGCGTATCCCCT
The DNA here is from genome assembly GCA_964348355.1 of uncultured Nitrosopumilaceae archaeon. Lineage (GTDB taxonomy): Archaea > Thermoproteota > Nitrososphaeria > Nitrososphaerales > Nitrosopumilaceae > JAWVZS01. The sequence goes on from CAYGCI010000007.1 coordinate 4,272, forward strand.
GCAAACGGACTGGTGTGCCTAGCAGGATTCATGAGGATCATCAGCCCCGGGTTTGTCAAAAAGTACAAAAACAGGATCCTGAACATCCATCCCGCGCTGCTGCCCTCGTTTGCAGGGCTAGATGCCCAGAGGCAGGCAGTAGAGTACGGGGCAAAGTATTCGGGGTGCACGGTTCATTTTGTTGATGCCGGGGTGGACAGCGGCCCGGTCATCATACAGTCGGCCGTCAGGGTAAGGGACAACGACACAGAGGAGACGCTGTCGGCAAGGATAACAAGGGAAGAGCACAAGATCTATCCAGAGGCAGTCAGCCTGTTTGCAAAAAGGAGGATCAAAATAGTCGGCAGAAGGACAATAATCGGCTAGTCAGTCACCGCCAAAAAAGTATACCACCCTGAGCTCCCTTCTGTTTCCGTGAAAGTGGTGCTCGGTGCCTTTTGCTACAAAGAACAGCCTGTCCTTTGAGACCGGATAGTCCCTGCTTCCGATTCGAAGATAGCCGTCACCTGATACAACATAGTAGACCTCGTCACTGTCGTGGGGCTCCTGCGTATCCTCCTCCCCGGGCCCCAAGACCAGAACCCCGGCGGCCAGGTTTGGACGGTTGATAAAGGTGTGAAAGTATTGCTTGCCCTTCTTGATCCTCCCAACATAGACGCCGAGATCAAAGTCCAGCTTCATTGTACAACTACTTGGAAGAATCTTGGCGAGGGCGGCTCGGCCATGTACGAGATCATCTTGCCGTGCCATTTTGCATGGACGCCGCTCTGATGCATCCTCTCAAACGTATCACGGCTGTCATGTTCAACAATAATTCTAAACGAGCCGTCACCGGACTTTAAAAGGCGTCTTTGTACAAACCCCTCGCAGCCGGAGAGCTCCGCGTTTGCATCAGAAAACGACCTTGCAAAATCGTCCTCTGCGCCCTGCTTGAGCCTAACATCAACGATTGCAACAAACATGGATTGGCTGTGCCAGTGCCCAAATAATTGCGTTTCTTTGGGCAGCATTCACAGATGCAACCCGATTCGTGGCACCACAGGCGGCGATATGCGGATCTGCAGGCAGCCCAGCCCGAACTGTGCCAAGATTGAGGCCGTTTTACGGGGAACTTCAAAAGACTGTTCGGCTACAGTCCTTCCCGAACCCAGACAGATCATCCATGCCAAAAACATCCGCCGGCGGTACGACGATGCGCCCAGATTCTGATCCGTGCCCGGTCGGCCGGACCGTGCTTTATAGCCTGCGCCGGCATCAGTCCTCAAAAGTGCGCCATAAAACGGCCCATCTCAAAACAGAGCAAATCAGGCCGCACGCCACCGTCTGCACCGCCATGAGTCGGCCACGTCTGGTAGGACTGTGGTTGTCAGAATGTAAAGCCCTCCCTTAGCATGGCAGACAGCTCCGCACGGACAGGGCCATAGCTCAGGGTGTACTGCAGGTTCTGCAGCAGGGTATCGATCAGGGTGCACTTGTTTTTTGCAAAATGATGGTATGCCTCAAGCGCGCCGTCAAACTCGTTGCAGTGCCTGTAGCTTTCAGAAAAGTCACAGGAGATTGTCCCATAGTCCTGCAAAAACTGCCTGATGGGCTCCTGTACCTCGCTTGAGGAGTTGTACCGCAGCAGCTTTAGCAGAATGTCCTCTAGCTGCTTGTCCAGCTTGGCATCATAGATTTGCTGGTAGGTGCTAGTCATCATGTAAAGGGCATGACCTCGCCCCTGTCTATTTTGGAGCGCAGCTCCTTTTTGCTCAGATCCTTGGCAGGCTTCATGGCGCGCTATAAGCAGCTATTGTATTAATATCAGAATGTAAAAAAAGTGAATGCCTGTGGAGGTTTTTATGTAAAAACAAACAGATGTTAATCCCAATCTGGTGCAGCTTTATCTTTGATGTCGGCGGTGTCATGGCATGTCAATCTTGATGCACGAGGAGTTCGAGGAGGCCAGGACAAAAAAGGCGCTGGACATGCTGATTCTGGACAGGAAAAACGAGTTCAAGGAGCTTGCAGAGACAGTCATGCACAAGGATCCCACGGTGGATCCGATCAAGGACTGGGAGTTTTTTATCCTCAACTTCTGCCTGGATGTAAGCAAGGAGTTCAAGTCATGGGCGGGGCATTCCGGAGTTTTGCAAAACTCGGACATGAAGGCGCTGACAATCCTGAGGCAGCTGGGAAAGGGCAAGACCTCGATGAACCAGCTGACCAGGCTGCTAAACACGTCCTATGATCTGGCAGAAGAGTTCAAGGTGATTTATCGCAGGATCGAGTAGTTTTTGCAGGGCGGGCGTGCGGTAAAGGTACCCGTCCACCTATTTTTGCGCTAGACGCACGCACCCGTCAATGCGGATTCTCAGCAGGCGCAAGACGGTAAAACCGGGGCTGCCGCAGCTCCGCTCGATTCAACTCGCACGTCTTTTTGAGCTTCTGCCCTCTTGCACACACACATGCCGACGGGCAAGAGTCCTTGGAGTATTTCATGATCAGGCGTTCCTGCCGGCAGTGGATGGCCCTCAGGAATTTATGACTGCAGGCATGATCCGGACGACGCCGGGCGGCTTTCAGGCATCGTGGCGAGCCGGGCCCGGCCCCGGCAGGGCCATGCGACGGCGCCAGCTGAGGGCATCACCGGACTCCGGACCCGGCCGGTTTTTCAAGAATTAAATATCAAATATCCGCAGTCTGTCCATTGGCGGGGACTAGGATTGACGGCAGGGCCATCGCACAGTCGGTAAAAGACCGGGTAAGGCAGGGGGTAGACCAGCTAAAGGCGCAGGGAGTCCAGCCCTGCCTGGCCACAGTCCTAGTCGGCGATGATCCCGCATCTGCCACGTATGTAAAGAACAAGCACAGCGCGTGTGCAGAGGTTGGAATCACGACCAGGGATTACAGGCTTGATGCAGACGCCACGCAGGATCAGCTTTGGGAGGTAATCAATGGACTGAACAACGACAGTACGGTACACGGGATCCTGGTTCAGCTGCCACTACCTGAGCAGCTAAACGAGGTTACGGTAATAATGGGAATCCTGCCATCAAAGGACGTAGACGGCCTGACTCCGTACAATGTAGGACTGCTGGCCATGCAAAAGGCCATACTTGTAGCATGTACGCCCCTAGGAGTCATGGAGATGCTTGACTACCACGGCATCGACCTTGAAGGAAAGAACGTGGTCGTAATCAACAGGAGCAACCTGGTGGGCAGGCCCCTGTACCACCTGCTACTGGAAAAAAACGCAACCGTAACCACGTGCCATTCCAGGACAAGGGATCTAAAGGGGCAGTGCCTGGCCGCAGACGTTGTCATCTCGGCAGTCGGAGACAGGACCAGATTCACGCTCACATCGGACATGATAAAGGACGGCGCAGTCGTCATCGACGTCGCCATTACCCGCCACGAGGGAAGGCTTGCGGGGGACGCAGACTATGACGATATCATTGAAAAGGCCGCATTTGCAACGCCGGTTCCCGGCGGGGTGGGACCCATGACCGTGGCCATGCTGCTAAAAAACACTGTAACGGCCGCATCCCTGGCCAGCCGCCTTGGCCAGTGAAAAAAAGGCGGCGCTGCGAGGGCTGCTGCTAGAAAAAAGGGACGGAACATCGCATGATCTGATGGAGATCAATTCGAGGAGGATCCATGCAAACCTCAAAAAGATCCCGCCGTTCAGCCTCGCCACAAGAATAGGATTGTACTACCCCACGGGCAGCGAGGTCTTTACGCAGAAGATAATGCAGGAGGCGATAAGCAACGGGCTGAGCGTGTGCCTGCCCAGGGTCGCGGGGGCGGAGCTGGAGTTCAGGGAGATAGGGGGATTCTCGAGCCTGGAGCCGGGCAGCTTTGACATCATGGAGCCAAGGCAGAGCTGTCCGGTTGCACAAAGGATGGAGGTCCTCATAATCCCCGCCGTGGGGGCATCGACAGACAGGCATCGAATAGGGTACGGGCGGGGATTCTACGATAGGTACCTGGCCGGCAGCAGGGCAGTAAAGATCGCACTCTGCTTTCAAAAGCAGGTCGTCAAAGCCATACCGTACGAGGAGCACGACATCCGGATGGACTATGTCGTCACAGAGGAGCGAGTCTACGGATCATAGGCAGGCAATGCCCTTTTTGCCTATATCCCTCCTGCAGGACTTGCTGTCCCAGGAGATCTTGTCTGCCTCGCGGTAGGCATTGTCAATGGCGTCGTGCAGCGAGTCCCCCAAGGCCGTCACGCCCAGGACGCGGCCGCCGTCGGTCAGGACGGCGCCGTCCTGCCTTTTGGTGCCTGCATGGAACACCATTGCACTGCCTGATACGTCCCCGATTCCGCGTATCGGCTCCCCCCGGGGATGGGAGCCCGGATACCCAAGGGAGGCCAGCACGACGCATACGGAGCTCTGCCCAGTCCAGCTGGCCGGAGGCATTGAATCCAGCCTTCCCTCTGAGCTGGCAAGAAGATAGTCGTAAAGATCAAAGTTGGTCCTCATCATGATTGGCTGGCATTCGGGATCGCCCATCCTGACGTTGAACTCCAAAACGTATGGCCGGGAGTCCCTGATCATTATTCCTGCATACAGAAATCCTGCAAATGGGGTTCCCTCCCCCCTCATGCACTCTACGGTCTTGTCGATTATGCCTCCCTGGATGGAGTCGGCCAGGGCGTCATCGACGACGGGGGTAGGCGAATACGCGCCCATGCCCCCGGTGTTGGGGCCCTCATCACCGTCAAAGGCACGCTTGTGATCCTGGCTGGAGGCCATCGGGATTGCGGTCTTGCCATCACACAGTGCTATATGGGAGGCCTCTACCCCGTCGATGCGCTCCTCAACTACTATTCTGCCCCCCGCATCCCCAAAGGCCCTGTCTTCAAGAATTGCGTCAATCGCGCCATGCGCCTCCCCCCTGTCAGAGCATACGATGACCCCCTTGCCTGCGGCCAGCCCGTCTGCCTTTACAACCACGTTGCAGGAAAGCGAGTCGACGTACTGCTTTGCCTCTCGGGCATCGTCAAAGGACTCAAAGTCTGCAGTCGGGATGCCGTTTCTTTTCATGAACTCCTTGGCCCAGACCTTGCTGGACTCCAGCCGTGCCCCGTCCCTGCTTGGCCCAAAGACTGGCAGTCCCTCCTCCCGAAACCTGTCCACAATGCCCCGGGCAAGCGGGGCCTCGGGGCCCACAACTGTAAAGCACCGGTTTTCCCCTGCAAAGCCTGCCAGCCCGTCCAGGTCATCGGCCTGAATGTCGACATTGTTCTCGGTCCCGCAGTTCCCAGGCGCCGTAAACACGGCATCGACCTTTGGGCTCTGCCCCAGACGCCAGCCCAGGGCGTGCTCGCGTCCTCCAGAGCCGACCACCAGAACGTTGACCAATACTGTGCATCGCCACGTCTGGTATATATTCCAAGATTCGGCGCCGGTTCGTTTAGCTTTATTATGCCAGTGGCCCACACCAGACAGGGGGCAAATGGAGCTAGCCAAGGAGTTTGATTCAAAGAAGATCGAGTCCCAGATCAGGGAGTATGTGAGGGATCTGGATCTGGAGGGCCTCATCTTCGGCTCAGACAAGCCCGGAAAAATGAGATTCATCGAGGGGCCGCCCACGATGAACGGCATCCCCCACGCAGGCCACCTTCGCGGGAGGGTAATCAAGGACATGTGGTACAGGTACAAGACCCTGCAGGGATTCAAGGTCTCCTTTAATGCGGGCTGGGACACGCAGGGGCTTCCCGTGGAGCTTCAGGCAGAAAAGGAGCTTGGCATGACGGGTGGCAAGTCGGAGGTCATCAAAAAGGTCGGGGTGGAGAGGCTGGTCTCAGAGTGCAAGAGGCTGGTCCGGATGTACAGCGAGCGGTGGATCCGGGCAGACGAGCTGCTGGGAATGTCCTTTAACCAGCAAAAGGCGTACTGGACGTACAGGGACGAGTTCATCGAGCGGGAGTGGCAGATTCTAAAAAGCGGCAAGGAAAACGGGATACTGGAGGAGGACCACACGGTAATAGCGTACTGTCCCAGCTGCCAGACGTCTCTCAGCCATGCAGAGGTCAACCAGGGGTACGAGGAGGTCACTGATCCGTCGCTGTACTACAAGGTCAGGCTTGCAGACGAGGACGCGTTCCTGATCGTATGGACCACCATGCCCTTTACCCTTGTAACTGACGCCATGGTGGGGCTGAATCCAGACGAGGACTATCACTATGTAGTGGTGGAAAACGAGACATGGGTCGTCGGAAAGACCAGGGCAGAGGAGTTTTTCAGCGAGGCGCATATCGAGGAGTATGCCGTGCAAAGGACCGTCAGGGGCTCGGAGTTTGAGGGCAGAAAGTACATCCACCCCCTGCTAGACGAGATTCCGGCGCTTGCAGGGTGCGCCAGGGAGGACAACTACCACGTGGCGGTGGCAGAGGAGTTTGTGGATGCAAGCACGGGAAGCGGGCTGGTGCACCTCTCGCCGGCAAACGGCGAGGAGGACATCGGCATAGCCAACAGGCGGGGGGTGAGGATCTTCAGCCCTATCAACGACGAGGTGAGGTTCACGGCAGACGCCGGAAAATACGAGGGGCTCTTTGTAAGGGACGCAGACGGCGTGATCACCGAGGATCTAAGGCGAAAAGGCGCCCTAGTGAGAATCGGCAGGATCAGGCACAAGTACCCGCTGTGCTGGCGCTCGCGCCACCCCGTAGTATGGCTCGCAAGAAGGGGCTGGTTTTACAAGCTTGACAGGCTGGGAGACAGGGCGGTCAAGGCAGCCGAGGGCGTAGAGTACTTTTACGAGGCCCCAAAGAACAGGTTCCTGGGAATCATCAGGGAGAGGCACCCGTGGTGCATCTCAAGGGAGAGGATCTGGGGGTGCCCGCTGCCGGTATGGATCTGCCGGGACTGCGGGGAAAAGACCTGGTGCTTTTCAAGGAAGGAGATAATTGAGAACGCCGCAGGACTGCCAGACGGGGAGGACTTTGAGCTGCACGTGCCGTGGATCGACAACGTTACAGTACGGTGCAGCGGGTGCGGGGGCCAGAACACAAGGCGCGACCAGTACGTGCTGGACACGTGGCACAACAGCGGCTCGGCGCCGTACTCGTCGCTGACAGACGAGGCATACAGGGACGAGATTCCCGCCCCGTTCTTTACGGAGGGAATCGATCAGACGAGGGGGTGGGCATACACGCTGCTAATTGAGAACGTAATACTGAACAACGCGCCGGCGTCTCCATACAAGGCATTTTTGTTCCAGGGCCACGTGCTAGATGAGAGGGGCGGCAAGATGAGCAAAAGCGAGGGAAACGTCCTGGACGCAGAGGAGCTGCTGACAAGGTACCCCGTTGACCTGGTCAGGTTCTACTTCATATGGAAGGCAAGCCCCATCGAGCCGCTAAGCTTTGACACGGGGGAGCTCATGTCAAGGCCGTACCAGGTCATAAGCACCCTGTACCACCTGCACCTGTACTACAGCCAGAACAGCCAGTATGACGGCTTTGATGCGGCATATACGGTCAGGCGGGCAGTGGACGGGGGACTGCTGACCCCCGCAGAGTCCTGGCTGCTATCAAAGCTCCAGAGGCTCATCAGGGACGTGACGGAGCTAAGCGACAGGTGCCGCCTCCACGAGTCTGCAAGGGCAATCGAGAACTTTATCATCAACTCACTGAGCCAGACCTACGTGCCCATCACGCGCGGCGAGCTGTGGGACGAGGACGACTCTAAAAGGGACCGCAGGCTTGCGATCTATGCAGTACTGCACGAGGTGCTCAGCACGCTTGACATCCTGGTTCATCCGATGTGCCCGTATACCAGCGAGTATCTTTACCTGAGCACGTTTGGCAAAAACAAGTCCATACTGCTAGAAAGGTGGCCCGAGCCGCAAGAGTCGCTCATCGGCGACTCTGTGGAGGAGTCATTTGACCTGATGAGGGAGTGCGTCTCGGTTTCTGCGGCTGCCAGGATGAAGGGGAGGCTCAAGCGGAGATGGCAGCTGGGCGAGGCGATAATCTGCCTTGAGAGGGGCCAGAAAGGGAGGCTGGAGTCACTCTCGGGGCTTTTGGTTGCACAGCTGAACGTGGAGAGGTACACGATCCACGAGCTAGAAAGCCACGACGGCCTAGGGCAGGTCCTGGAGATGAAGAGAATTGGACTGCCGATAAGGCCGGTTGTGGAGATGGAGCGTGGGCGGGTCGGCCCCAAGGCAAGGCGGCTGATGGGCCCGCTGATCAAAAGGTACCAGGAGACGGATCCGGAGGAGATTGTCGCATCGCTCAAGGAAAGGTCCCAGTACACGTTCCGGCTAGAGGAGGACGTTGTCCTGGACGAGGACGACTTTGCCGTCTCGCTTGAGGCATCCGACGGGTATGCGCTATCAAGGCGGGGCAAGATTACGGTGATCATCTCCACGGAGAGAAACCAGGAGATGACGGCGCGGGGTCTGGTAAGGGACGTTGCAAGGCGCATCCAGAGGCTGAGAAAGGAGAAAGGCTACAATCCTACCGATGTGCTGGAGGTCGCATCGGTCCTTGACCTGGATGAAGAGTCGCAAGGCATGCTGGAAGAGAGGTCGTCTGAGCTGGCGTTCCTGGTCAGGGTCAAAAAAATAGAGTTCTCCAATGCATGCATGGAGTACAGCGAGGCCGACATTGACGGCAAGAGGATGCGCATAGGAATAGAGTAGGCAAGAATCCGGCACTCGTGTAGGGGCCGTCGCACATCCCCGCCCGACTTGGCCTGCACGTCTTTTTCCGGGCTTTTGCCCCCCTTGCCCCCGGTCCGGATGGCACCGTGGTTTTTAGGCGAGTCAGGAGGCCGCCAAGGGGAGTCACGGGCGCCAGCTGCCCGTGCCGGGGTGATGCCCGGCACCCGGTCCGGCTGAATCCTTCTAACTTGATGTAAAGTGGCATGGCTCGATTTGAGCCGAGACGCGTCACAGGCCGGGCGTCGGCGGGCTCGGATCAAGGGACGGGGCAGGATCCCCCCCCCCACCCCGTCTACGGCACCCCGGGATTTTGATCCGACCAATACACGCCTCGGCCGGATTTGGTAAAACGGTTATTATGCTCAGCCATCAAAGGCATATTCAGGCAGATGAGACGCATTGAAGTCGCTTGTGGTTGACTTTTCAATAAAAAAGGAGGTGCTCTTCATCACAATCGGATCGATTCTAGGCGCGATTGTGATGGTTCTTCCCGTATTTTTTTCAGATGCGCCCAGTTCTGAGCTTGACCTGTTTTGGGCGGCTGCGGCAAAGATTCTGGGATCCTCAGAGCCGGCAGTCGGCGCACTGCTGCACTTTGCAGTTGCCACAGTCATCGGGATAGTTGTTGGCATCATCCTGTACAAGACAAACATGCTCAACATCTCAAAGATATCAAACGGGGTGATATTTGGCGTCCTGGCAGGCATTGCCGTGACCGTCGTCTTTGCGTTTCCCGTGCAGTATTTTCTGATTCGGCCCATAGTGGCAGAGATAAGCAACGCCCCCGCAGAGGCGATGTTTTCAGCGGAGTACCTGCTCGGGGCGTTTTTCAGCCATGTTCTGTGGGGCGCCACGCTCGGAGTATCGTCGTCGGTCATGACCGTAAAAAAGGGGATGAACTACAGGTGTCATACGTGCGACATAGAGTTCTCAAAGATTTCGACCTTCAACGAGCACCACCGGTACATCCACGTGTCGGCGCATCCCGATACCAAAAAGATCGTAATCCTCGGAGGCGGTTATGCCGGCGTCGGCGTGCTGGAGAAGGCACAAAAGAGGTTTGAAAAAGACGTCGACGTCAGCGTCTCCATTGTCTCGGAGAACAACTTTTTCCTCCACACGCCAATGCTACCGGAGCTTTCAACTGGGACGATAGAGCCGCGGCACATTGCCACGCCGATCAGGAACTTTTGCAAGAGGGCCAGGTTCTACCAGGCGCGGATCACCGGCGTTGACCTTGAGAAGCGGCTGGCAGCCATCAGCAACTCAAACGGGGAGAGCCATCTGGAATACGACTATCTCGTAATCGCGGCCGGGACAAAGACCGGCTTTTTTGGAAACGAGGGAGTAAGGCGGCATGCCATTACGATAAAGACCCTTGATGATGCCGGCCTCCTGCGGAATCAGATAATCACGCAGCTGGAGCTGGCAGACCAGCGGGAGGCTCCGAGCCAGGCCGGCCTCCTGTCGTTTGTCATAGTCGGGGGCGGCTTTTCCGGAGTAGAGACGGCAGGCGAGGTCAACGAGTTCATCAGGGAGTCATCAGGAAGATACTACAGGAATATAGATCCTGGCTCCATCCAGGTAACGCTGGTTTCGGCAAGGGATCACATTCTGCCTGAAATCGGAACACTTGGAGAGTATGCGGCCAGATCCCTGGACAGGGCAGGCGTGAAAATAATCTACAATACCAAGGTTACCGATGCAGATAGCTCTGAGATATCACTGAGCGACGGCTCTAGACTGCGCTATTCCGTGCTGGTCTGGGCCGGTGGAAACGAACCACAGGACTTTGTAAGATCCCTGGGTGTCGAGCATGACAGAACGGGCAGGATCATGGTGGATGAGTTCCTAAGGGTGCCAGATCATCCCGAGGTGTTTGCGCTAGGCGACTGCGCCCGCATCCTGGACATGCAGGGCAGCCCGTACCCTCCGACCGCCCAGCATGCAATCAGGGAGGCGGGGGTTGTGGCGCAAAATCTGATCTGCTCTGTCCGTGGTGACGGGCAGCTTTCCAGGTTTCTTTACTCGTCCAAGGGATCCATGGCAAAGATTGGCAGGCGGGACGGTGTCGCAAGGATGATGGGAGTCAACCTGACCGGGTTTGCCGCCTGGTTTGTATGGAAGCAGTACTATCTGTCCACCCTTCCGGTACTAGAGAAGAGGGTCAGGGTTGGGCTTGACTGGCTTGTGGATCTCTTCTTTTCCCGTGACGTGACCAAGATTTAGCCGGCCAGAACCGCAGTGAAAAGATAAGAGCTCGCCGGGCCGGCCATGCCAGACTGCAGCACGCCTCCGTTAAGGCACGCATGACTTGTCACCTCAAAAGGGAATGGATGCGAAGGCGTACGGGTGTGGGGTGCCGCCTGATTCGTCAGAACTCCTCAAAACCCACGAGGCATCACCCGGGCCAGGCGTTAAAGGGGAGCAGACGCCCACAAGGGCGTGCAGTTTAATCCAGGGGGCCGCGGCAGCCCCTATTTTATTAAGAGGTCAAGCTGAATACCAGACATGTCTGACTCGGAAAAACCCAACGTGGTAGGAGTAAACGTCCTCAGGCAGAACGGCATCGACGTGGACGAGCTCGTCAAGACGCTGGTCTACAACGCATCAGTGGAGTTTACCGCATACTATTACTTTACGAATCTGAGGACCCACTGTACCGGGATGGAGGGCGAGGGCATCAAGGGAATCATCGAGGATGCGAGGCTGGAGGATCTCAGCCACTTTGAGTCGTGCATCGAGAGGATCCACCAGCTGGGAGGGGAGCTTCCAAATGACGCGGCCGGTTTTATCAGGATGTCAGGATGCGAATTCCTGCAGCTTCCCCCGGATCCGACGGATCTAAGGGCAATACTGGAAAAGTGCCTCAAGGCAGAGCAGGGCGCGATCGTAAACTGGAACAAGGTTTGCAAGATGACGCTGGGCAAGGATCCTGCGACATACGACATCGCAAAGGACATCCTGGCAGAGGAGATCGAGCACGAGTCATGGTTCCTTGAGCTGCTGTACGGCAGGCCGTCAGGACACATGAGGAGGCGGTACTCAGGAGAAAGGCCGCATACCAAAAGGCACTCCCGCGCACTTGACATGTAGCCACAAATAGGAGGATCCCGCCGGAATTTTTTCATTCATCTGCACAAATTGGCTGGCAGGGGGCAAAAGTCGGCAGTTAAATAGAAAACCCACATAACTATTCCATGGTAAAGCAGATCAGCCTGGATGCATGGCAGGTAAACCACCTTACCGGACTGCTTCGCAAGGGATCAAAGATCGTCGAGCAGACAAACAAGCCAATCGTGCTGTACCGCCAGACCCTCGAGGAGGAGGAGGACAGCTACGAGGAGATCGTGTGCTCGCTTACCAGGGACTACATAGTCGAGCAGCTGGTGACATCTGGCGGCATCATAGTCCCCACGTTTCACCAGCAGTACGTCTATACAATCGACGAGTATCCCGAGATCATCCTCAGAAAAAGCAGGGAGCGGTTCTTGGGGATAATCGACATGTTGGAAAAAGAGATCTAGCCCACCCTACAGTTAATAAAGACCAAGGCAGGCATGTTTTCTTACGCATGCGCCTATTAGAATTCCAGGCAAAGGAGCTGTTCGGGCAGTACGGCATCCCCACGCCCCCAAGCAGGGCCTCAAGGGATCTAGAGCAGGGCAGAAGGGATGCCCAGGAGCTGGGATTTCCGTTTGTAATCAAAATCCAGGTCCCGGTCGGGGGGCGTGGCAAGGCGGGTGGAATCCAAAAGTGCCACAACATGGACGAGTTCGACATCAGGTATCCCCAAGTTTTGGGCATGGAGATCAAGGGCGAGAGGGCGCGCGCAGTCTTGCTGGAAAAGATGGCAGACATCAAAAAGGAGCTGTACCTGTCGCTGTTTTTGAACAGAAGCAAGAGGTGCTATACGATCATCGCGTCAGCAGAGGGCGGTGTCGAGATAGAATCGGTCAAAAACCAGGTCATCAAGGAGGTCGGGCTGGGCGATGTTGATGATGCCGTAGCAAGGCAGGTTGCATCAGAGATGGGGCTGGACGGCAGGTCAGCAGACGATCTGGCAGACATCCTGCAAAAGCTATCAAGGTTAACGACGGAAAAGGAGGCAGAGCTTGCAGAGATCAACCCGCTTGCAATGATGGGGGACGGCTCGCTGCTGGCCCTGGACGGCAAGGTCGTGACAGACGACAATGCAAGCTTTAGGCACGACGAGCTGCAAAAGTATCAGGAAAAGACGGAGATCGAGGAGCGTGCAGAAAAGTCCGGATTCAGCCTGGTGGAGCTGGACGGAAACATTGCAGTGGTGGGAAACGGCGCGGGGCTGGTCATGGCTACGCTTGACATGCTCTCAGACAACGGCGGAAGGCCGGCATGCTTTTTGGACGTAGGCGGCGGGGCCACCACCGAGTCAGTCTACGAGGCACTCACGCTAATCAGCAAGATGGGCAGGGTCAAGGCGATTCTGGTAAACCTTTACGGCGGGATCGTAAAGACGACGACGGTCGCATCGGCATTCATCAAGGCATACGATGACGGCCTGATCGACCTCCCGGTCTATTCAAGGCTAAAGGGGACCGAGTCAGACAGGGCGCGAGAAATGCTAAAGGACTCTAGGACGGAGATGTTTGACTCCGTCGAGAAGGCAATCAACGCAGCAGTGATGGGGGTAAACTAGGACGGCGGACATCTTTGAGCTACTCAGGGGAAATCCGGGCGATCCGGACTATGAGAAAAAGCCGGTAATCGTCCAGGGACTGACCGGGGCATACGGCTCCGTGCACGGAAGAAACATGATCGCGTACGGGACCAACATTGCAGCAGGCGTTACGCCCGGAAAGGGGGGCCAGGAGTTCGAGGGGGTTCCAATATACGACACGGTCAGGGAGGCAGTAGATGCGACGGGCTCTAGGATTTCAATCGTGTTTGTTCCGGCAAGGTTCTTCCTAGGTGCGGTGACCGAGGCCCTAGAGGCTGGCATCAAGCTGCTGGTGGCGATTCCGGAGCACGTGCCGGTGAGGGACACAATGCGTGTGCTGGAGCTGGCAGAAAAAAATGATGCAATAGTCATCGGCCCCAACACTCCGGGAATCATGATTCCGGAGCTGATCAAGGTGGGAATCATGCCGCCTGCGCCGTTCAAGGCAGGAAGGATTGCGGTGCTCTCAAAAAGCGGGACCCTGCTTTATGAAATTTCAGACGCGCTGACCAGTGCGGGCTTTGGACAGGCAATCACGATTGGGATCGGTGGGGATCCGGTAAACGGCACGAGGCTCGTAGATGCGTTTGAGATGATAAGGGCCGTCTCGGATCTTGACGGGTTGGTAGTCGTCGGAGAAATCGGCGGAGACTCTGAGGAGATTCTGGCCCAGAGGATTATAGACAGCGGGTTTGACAGGCCGACGGTTGCGTACATAGCCGGCCGGGCGGCCCCCAAGGAGAAGAGGATGGGGCATGCAGGCGCAATCGTAATGGGGACATACGGCTCGGCAGAGTCCAAGGTAGCGATGTTCAACAAGGCAAACATCCCGGTGGCAAAAAGGCCTGCAGAGGTGCCGGTCCTGCTTGCAGGCAAGATGAAGGAATAAAAGAGAGTGCCCCGGAGTATATTATACATGCCAATCACGGATCCCGAGAAGAAGAGAATCGCCCAGCAGGTCAGGCTGCACATGAAGATCTGCTTTAACTGCGGGGCAAGAAACGACATCAACGCCACGCGGTGCCGCAAGTGCAAGAACCCATACCTGAGGCTAAAGAACAGGACACTTGGCGCAAAGAAATAGGCAGACTCCCGCCCGACCCAAAGACAAAAAAGCTCCCAGATTCACGTCCTACTTGGACCGGTCGTCTAGTGGTTAGGATGACGCATTCACACTGCGTAAGAGATTGCCTCTCCGCAAGGGTCATGGGTTCAAATCCCATCCGGTCCACCACAATATTGTACCTTTTATGCGTTCCAGGAAATGGAAATCAGAATGAAGCTTACGATGGATGACTTTGAGAGGGTGAGCCAGGCGGCCCCGCTTGCCCTGTTCAACCAGGGTATCAAGGCAGAGGAGACGCGCGAGAAATACACCCGCACGCTGCGCCAGGTGCTCTGCGGCATGCTAGAGGACATACTGGAGGGCGACCTCGAGGGCCGCGTGAAACAGCTGGTGCAGTACGGCCGGGAGGATCCGGCATGGGTGCGCGACCTGCTGCTGAGCCTCTCGCGCAAGCTGCTCGAGCGGACCAGGCTTGCCCCCGACAATCCAGAATACCTCAATCCCGTCTCGTTTGGCGGGTATTTCAAGCCGGTCAAGAAGCTGCTGGATATGAACGACGTCGCGATCCCTTGGAAGCGCATATACGCCACGT